>NZ_KQ959739.1:0-59251 GCF_001552965.1 Corynebacterium sp. DNF00584
GTAAAAGAAGCGGAACTAAACCCAGGACGCTTCACCACACTTGTTGCCGGAGTCATCCGCGACCAAGGCCCATATGCACAGCCACACCTGATTATGGGCATGGCCTTCGACCGGCCCAGCCACAACCCTGCGATCCGTGGGTTGGAAGCCATGCGGCATTTAACGGATGATCCTGAGACACCTAAGGGCACAGTGGTGGGCGATCGTGCTTACTTCGCGGTGGCTAAGACCAAAGACTTCCATGAACCACTGCGCAAACTCGGCTATACCCTGGTGGGAGACTACAGAACCAATCAGCTGGGAAAGCGCGGATCCTATGAAACCATGGGGTTAGTTGAAGGCCACTGGTATTGTCCTGCCATGCCGAAACCTCTGGTGGAAGCCACCGAAGACTTCTATGCCGGACGTGTTGATGAGGCCACCTACAACCAGCGGATCAACGAGCGCCGCGCCTTTGCCATGCGGAGAAAAGGCAAGAAGCTCTCCGGTGAGAGCCAGATGTTTATGTGTCCGGGACGAGGTAAAGGAAAGACACTGGCATGTCCCTTGGTGGAAAAGAGTCAGCGCCAGGACGCGAGAGACAGAGGACTACCCTCCATCTCCGGGCCAAATCTATCTACCGCGCGCAAGGCAAAAGGAAAGTGCTGTACCAATAAGGTCTCGGTAACCATCCCGAATAAGGAGGGAATGCGCTACCGCCAAACTGGCCCTGCTTTTAAGACACCGGAATGGAAGAAGGTGTATGGCACGTGGCGCAATGTGATTGAAACCCGCAACGACTATGTAAAGAACAATCGTGGTGGTGCTGCTATTGGTGACCATACGAGAAGACCTGTACGCGGTTTTGCTGCGGCCTTCTTCTATACAGCTCTTGATGTGGTCGCGGCCAATGTATCTATGATTCGGCGTTTTCTTGGCCGGGTGGATCGGGATGAAAAGACTCCGCCTCCTGACTCTGGTAAACCTGTACCGCCGCGCGATCCGGCGCGCGAGAAGGCAAGCCCGAACGCACCGCCTGCGCGCGAGGCGGCTTAAGACCAACTGAATACTTTTATCCATCTAGCTCGGAAAACCGATAAAGGGTTCCGGGCTAGAAGTCGTTTTAGAGGGGACGAACCATGTTGTGTTCCTTATTAGTCAACGACTGGAACAGAGCGAAAACGACTAAACCCACCGCATCTAAGCGGTGGGTTTATCTGTCGGAGACGGTTTCACAAATGATTTAAGCTAGATTCGCAAAACCGTCGTCTAGTGCTGTCGGGCTAACAGGATTTGAACCTGCGACCCCTACACCCCCAGTGTAGTGCGCTACCAAACTGCGCCATAGCCCGTCCGTCGCTGGTGTTAGCGACTGGTCTAGATTACACCACGGTAGTTCGCTGACACAAAAGTGCCGCTAGGATACCTCGCCGGTGGAGTAGAACCACTGGCCATCGCGCTTAAAAAAGCGCGAGCGCTCCCGCTGCGAGCCCTTGGCGGAGCCCTTGTAGAAGGCCTCGAACTCGACGACGCCGGTGTCGTCAAGGAGTCCGCCGCCCTCCGTGTCGAGGACGTCAAGGCGGTAGAAGCGGATGGTGGTCTCCTTGAGCTGGAGATCATAAGGGCGCGTGTCCGGGTCCCACGTGCGTAACAGGTACTCCTCGTCGCCGGTGACGAAGGCGCTAAAGCGTGAACGCATGAGGGTCTCAGCCGTGGGGGCGTCGGCGCCCTTGTGGTACTTGCCGCAACACTCGCCGAAGGTGAGGCCTGTGCCGCAGGGGCAGCGGGCGGCATCGGCAAGCGGGTGCAGGACGAGGGGAGTGGAAGCCATGAGGAAAATAGTAGACGCCCCTGCCCGGCGCGCCGACATGTGGTGCGGGACAGGGGCGTGGGGACGCGGAGTGGTTTAGGGCTCCACGTCGACGATATGAGTATGGCCAATGAGGGTGTCAATCCCGGCGCCACGGGCAGTGGAGCGCAGCTGGGCGCACTGTCCTTCGCTGATATCGCCGGTGATCTCAATGCGGCGCTCGAAGGTTGAGTCGTGCACGTGCGTGACCGTCACCGAGATATCTTCGATCGCCTTGTCGACCTTGGCTGCCTTGGCCGCGTCGATGAGCGACTGGTGGGTGCCTGTGGCGATGGCGGACATGAGCAGGCCCTCAGCCGTGATGCCCTTGCCCTTGCCGCCGTTCTTGCGCGAACGGTCTGCAAAGACGGACTGGTTATTGGAACGCACGACCACGCCCACCTTGGTGCCGATCGCGGTGTGCGTGACGGCGGAGTCCGGGGAGACGTCTTCGGGCTCGCTGTCCGGGATGATGAACTGCTCGGCCCAGCCGCCAATGAGATCGGCAGCGCGCGCGGCGGCGTCTTGCTTGGTGAGCAGGTGGTCCGCCTTATCGAGCGCCACGAGGGACTTGGGGTAGCGCGTGGACAGGAAGATGTTCTGCGCGTTATCAATGCCCACGGTCTGGTCGATGGGCGAGTGCAGCACCATGAGAGGCTTGCGTAGTCGCGAGAGGTAGGTCACCGGGTTGGTATCTGCGAGGTCCTCGAGGAAGTGGCGGGAAATGGTAAGCGCGCGGCCGCCGAGAGTGACCTCGACTTCACCGTTGGCGTCGACTTCGCCGATCTTGTCTGCATAGTGAAGCACCGAGTGTGCCGGGTCAAACGGTGCGCCGAGCGTGGCGATGGCACGTAGCGAGTCGATCTTGCTGCCGGCGGCCAGGGATGCGGTGCCGCCGAGGGAGTGACCCATGAGTAGCTGCGGGGCGCGGTAGTTCTCCGTGAGCCACTCGGCGGCCGCGACGATATCCGCGACATTTTGACTAAAGCTCGTCTCTGCGAAGTTGCCCTCGGACTGGCCGAGACCCGGGAAGTCGAAGCGCAGCGTGGCGATGCCGAAGTTGGTGAGCTGCTTGGCTGTGCGCGCCGCACCCGGGGTGTGGCGCGAGCCTGCAAAGCAGTGCGCGAAGATGGCGAAAGCCTTGGGCGCTG
Source organism: Corynebacterium sp. DNF00584 (assembly GCF_001552965.1). Classification (NCBI taxonomy): domain Bacteria; kingdom Bacillati; phylum Actinomycetota; class Actinomycetes; order Mycobacteriales; family Corynebacteriaceae; genus Corynebacterium; species Corynebacterium sp. DNF00584. The sequence continues at coordinate 2,980 of NZ_KQ959739.1, forward strand.
AATCAGGGAAGTCGATGGTTCCCGCCATCGCGGTGCCGGCACTCGAAGGGACAGTCACATTCACGGATTGCATGGATTCCACAATAGCGGGCACGAGCGAACTCGTGCGAGCGAGCGTGCGGCACACGAAGTGTGCGCGTAGATGTAACTCATAGCACGCTCGCCCCATGCTTCCGACCAAGCCGTGGGCTGCGGCGGCTAGAGTAGGAGAGATACTAATTCATCTTTCCCGTGAATGGGCCGCCCGTGCGATCGCAGCGGCCGCGCGGTGAGCGGCGACGTCAAGCATGAAGGAGGCCCCGCATGGGTGCATTTGGCTGGTTCTGGAAAGCGATGGGTGCGCAATCCGAGCGCAACGATAAGAAATCCAAAGCCATCGTCAACGATTCGGCTGCGGCGACGCAGTCTCTGGCGCAGCTCAGCGACGCCGAGGTCGCGCAGCACGCGCGCGACGCCGTGCGTGACGGCGCGATAGCCGATAAGTCAGCCTTCCTCGCCGCGCTTGCCGTCGCGAGCGAGCGCCGCCTGGGCATGCACCCCTTCAACGTCCAGTCCCAGGCCGTGCTGCGTCTGCTCGAGGGCGACGTCATCCAGATGGCCACAGGTGAGGGCAAGACCCTCGTGGGTGCCATGGCCGCCACCGGGTTCGCACTTACAGGCAAGCGCGTTCACCTCGTCACCGTGAACAACTACTTGGCCGAGCGCGACGCGGAGTGGATGCGCCCGCTCGTCGAATTCTTTGGCCTCACAGTTGCCTCGGTTACCGAGAAGTTGGACCAGGACTCCCGCCGCGCGGCCTACCGCAGCGACATTATCTACGCCCCGGTCAACGAGCTGGGCTTCGACGTGCTGCGCGATAACCAAATCACGGACCGCTCCCAGACCGTCCAAGCGCGCGCGGATGTCGCGCTCGTCGACGAGGCAGACTCCGTGCTCGTCGACGAGGCTCTCGTCCCGCTCGTGCTCGCCGGTAACCGCCCGGGCGAGGCCCCCACAGGCCACATCACGAATGTCGTCTCTCGCTTGCGCGAGGACCTGGACTACACCATCGCCGAGGATGGCCGCACCGTGGCGCTCACCGACGACGGTGCCGCGCGAGTCGAGCGCGAGCTGGGCATCGACTCCCTCTACTCGGAGGAGAACATCGGCACGATCCTGGTCAAGGTCAACTTGGCGCTCCACGCCAAGGCCCTGCTCATCCGCGACATTCACTACATCGTCACCGACGGCAAGCTGCAGCTTATCGATGCCTCCCGCGGCCGCGTCGCAGACCTCCAACGGTGGCCAGACGGCCTGCAGGCCGCCGTCGAGGCCAAAGAAGGCCTTGAGGTCTCCGAGGGCGGCCGCATCCTCGACACTGTCACGCTCCAGGAGCTGATGCGCCGTTACCCGCTCGTGTGCGGCATGACTGGTACCGCCGTCGAGGCGACCGACCAGCTGCGTCAGTTCTATGACCTTCACGTCTCCGTCATCGACCGCAACAAGGAGCTGCGCCGCTTCGACGAGGCGGACCGCATCTACGCCACAGCCGAGGAGAAGAACAAGGCGATCGTCGAAGAGATCATCGCCATCCACTCCACTGGCCAGCCGGTGCTCGTGGGCACCCACGATGTCGCCGAGTCTGAGGATTTGGCCGAGGTCCTGCGCGAGCGCGGAATCGACGTCAGTGTCCTCAACGCAAAGAACGACGCGGAGGAAGCGCGCATCGTCGCCGAAGCCGGCGATATCGGCCGCGTGACGGTCTCCACGCAGATGGCAGGCCGCGGCACCGACATCAAGCTCGGCGGCGCGGATGAGGGCGATCACGACACGGTCGCGGACCTCGGCGGCCTCGCCGTCATTGGCACGACCCGCCACCGCACGGCGCGTCTCGACAACCAGCTGCGTGGCCGTGCCGGGCGCCAGGGCGATCCCGGTTTGAGCATCTTCTTCGTCTCCCTCGAGGATGACGTGGTCCGTCAGGGCAGCGAGGATGAGTCGCTATCCGCGCAGCCCGGGCCGGACGGGCGCATCGAGTCCAAGCGCGTCTCCGACTTCATCGCTCATTGCCAGCGCGTGACGGAAGGCCAGTTGCTGGAAATCCACGCCCAGACGTGGAAGTACAACCAGCTGCTCGCGGATCAGCGCATCATCATCGATGAGCGCCGCGCCGTGCTTCTCGACACGGACCAAGCGTGGAAAGAATTCCAGCAGCGCGCGCCGCAGAAGGCCGCCGCGCTGGAAGCCCTGCCGGAGGAAACCCGCGGCGCTGCCGCGCGCGAGATCATGCTCTATCACCTCGACCTCGCGTGGGCCGACCACCTCGAGCTCATGGACGATGTCCGCGAGTCCATCCACCTGCGTGCCATCGCGCGCCAGACGCCCATCGACGAGTATCACCGCATTGCTGTGCGCGAGTTCAAGCAGCTGGCTCAACGCGCGGTGGATCAGGCGGTGGAGACCTTTAACGACGTCCTCATCGACGAGGACGGCGCACACCTTAACGATTTGGGTTTGTCGCGTCCGAGTGCGACGTGGACGTACATGGTTTCCGATAACCCGCTGTCCGGTTCTGGAAACTCCGTCATGAGCAGCATCGGAAACATCTTCCGTTAAATTAAATAGCTCCAACGGCGCCGCCGAGCGAGGCGGATCGCTATGATTGAGAGCAGTTAACTTTTGGTCCGAAACATCGGAGGTAATAATGAGCGAACATACTGGAACCCCGGAACCGCAGGTGGAAACCACTTCTGTCTTCCGCGCAGACCTTCTAAAGGAGATGGAATCCGGCGCCGCCACCGATAACACCGTGACGGGTGCGGACAACCTGCCCGCCGGCCAGGGCCTGCTTGTTGTCAAGCGTGGTCCCAACGCGGGTGCGCGCTTCCTCTTGGACCAGGAGACCACCACCGTGGGCCGCCACCCGGAGGCAGACATCTTCCTCGACGATGTCACCGTTTCCCGCCGCCACGCGGAGTTCCGCATCAAAGACGGCCAGTTCGAGGTCGTCGACGTGGGATCCCTCAACGGCACCTACGTGAACCGCGAGCCGCGCAACTCACAGGTTCTCGAGGTGGGTGACGAAATCCAGATTGGTAAGTTCCGTCTGGTCTTCATCGCCGGCAAGAACTAATCTAGACAAAAACGCGTAACGCGGCGGTCCGGCACACTTGGCCGTCGCGCGGCGTATTCGGCTTCCCGCGCACTGCGTCGCCCGTGCTTGTACCACCGGCTCGGCGTAGCGCCACCGCATAGTAGCGGCGCGAAGTCATACCCCTTAGTGAAGTAGACAATCCCGAGAGATACGGCGAGTTATAAACCAGTGAACGCAGTAGCACGCGACCAAGGCTCCGCGGCATTCCGCACGCAGCCCAAGGCAGGAGTGAAGAAGGCTAAGACCATGTCTATTGGCGTGGTGTTGCAGACACTTAATCAGCAGTTCCCTGACGTCACCGTGTCTAAGATCCGCTTCCTGGAGTCCGAGGGGCTTATCACACCGCAGCGCACGGCCTCGGGTTACCGCCGCTTCACGGAGTCCGACGTTGACCGTCTGCGCTTTATTCTGCAGACCCAGCGTGACAACTACACGCCGCTCAAGGTCATCCGTGAGCAGCTCGAAGCTATGGATTCCGGCCAGGTGACCGCCATCGTGGGCGCCAGCCTCGGCGAGACCCTCGTGCGCGCCGACCAGTTCCGCGCCCCGGCCCTGACGCGGCTTACCGACGCCGATGTCGCCGCGCAGGCCGGCTGCACCGAAGAAGAGGTCGCCTCCCTCGCCAAACTGGGCCTCATCACGCCGGACGAGTCCGGCTTCTTCACCGCGGATGACGCCGCCGTCGTATCCACGGCGCTCGCACTCAAGGCTTTCGGTTTTGATGAGCGTTCGCTCAAGACGCTGCGCAACAACGCACGTCGTCAGGCTGACCTCATCGCCCAGGCCGCCACTCCCGTCGCCAACGGCAAGTCGGATACCGCGCGCCAGAAGGCCGAAGAACTCTCTCAGCAGATGACCGCGCTCGTGGTGTCTCTGCACGGCACGCTGGTGAAGACGGACCTGCGCAACGAGTTCAACGCCTAAACGCTCGCTCTCGCCGCTGTTCGTCGTACCCGCTTTCCTTTAGGGAGGAATCATGGCCACCGTCGCACTTGCGCTCATCGACATCGTGTTGGACGTCACCGAGGACTTCAGCTGCATCGCTCTGCAGCCTGAAGGCCAGCAGCGTGTCGTGCCCATCTGGACCACGGGCCAGGAGCCGCGTCTCGCCGCCGCGTATGTCAAGGGCTATGAAGGTCAGCGCCGCCGCGCCATCGATGCTCTCATTGACGTCTTCGACGACCAGGGCGGCGTCGAGGCTATCTCCCTGTCGACATATAACGAGGGAGTCTTCCTCTTCGATGTCGTCTCTGCCAGCGGCAGCAGCGTCGAGGTGTCAGCCTGCGACGCCATTATCCTGGCGGACCGCTTTGGCGTCGACCTCACCATGGACGAGGAGGACTTGGCTCAGGTCGCTATCTTTACCACGCCTGAGGCACTCGATGAATACTTAAGCTCGTCCTACCCACTCGAGATTCAAGCGGACCAGCCTGCGACGCAGGGGGACGCCAAGAGCACCTCGGCTTCGGGGGACCCGCAAGCCGACGCCGACTTCGAAGCGATGATGCGCTCCCTCGGCATGGAAGACGAGGACTTCGGCGAGACCGACTAAACGCGCCGAAGGCCAATCAAAGGGCGAAAGCACTGGTCCGAATCGCGTCAGGATGCCGACGCGCACACTATTCACACCAGTCACACGCGCCACGGGGGTAACACCTGGGGGTAATCTGTGAAAGAAATTTCGCCGATGTAATGACACGCCTGTGACTCGTGGTGCAGAGGTTTATTCCAAGGTCTAAAGTTCTACTTAAGAGTTAGACGCCGCCCAGTCGACGAAGAACGGTTGACTAGGCGGCGTGAGTGGAATTTAATAAGTCCTAGGACTTGACTCGCCAGCTGCAATTCTGGCTGAGACAAGGATCGCTAGGCCTAGACCAGTGGAGAATACCGTGAGCAATACCGAAGACAATCAGCTGAAGGAACGGGCAGTGCAAGAGTCCCTCTTCGACCTCGGCCCGGACGAGGAAGTGGGCTACCGCGTCCCGATCGCCTGCCAGGTCGCCGGCATCACCTACCGTCAGCTTGATTACTGGGCACGCACGGACCTGGTCAACCCGTCCATCCGCACCGCACGCGGCTCCGGTTCGCAGCGTCTGTACTCTTTCAAGGACGTCCTCGTCCTCAAGATCGTCAAGCGCCTGCTTGACACTGGTATTTCGCTGCAGAATATCCGTTTGGCCGTCGAGGGCCTGCGTGACCGCGGCGTGAACGACCTCGCTGAACTCACCCTCGTCTCCGACGGCACGACCGTTTACGAGTGCCGCTCCAACGAAGAGGTCATCGACCTTCTCGCCGGTGGCCAGGGCGTCTTCGGCATTGCCGTGCCGGGCATTGTCAAGGAACTTACCGGTACCATCTCCAACTTCCCGTCCGAGCGCGTCGAGCCTGTCGATGCCCCAGTGGCCGAGGTTGTTGGTCTCGACGAGCTCGCTGCTCGCCGCCAGCGCAAGACCTCCTAAGGCAGCGCTTCAAGCGTAACCCCGCCGTCTATCCACGCTCACGGGATAGACGACGGGGTTTGTGCTGTCTTGTGCGACGGTGTTGTGTACAGCGGTCTCGTTCGTGCATGGGCATGAATCGGGAACCCGCTCCACGTCGCAGGAAGGTAGAGGGCAACAGTGTGATCGACGCGCGCCGCCAGCGCGTGCGTTCGGCAACGTCGATTCATCGACGACCAAGAAGGGCACCGGCCCCGCGTGAGCGGGGCCGGTGAAAGGAACGGAGGCTGGGAAGCCACGTAGGCACGTGGTTAAACGCCGGAGGCGGTGGCGAGAGCCTTGGCGGCGTCGTTCGGGGATGCTGTGGCGTAGGAGGCTGCTGCCTTAGCCAAGGCCTCATCCTTGTCACCGCTGATCTGGACTACGGAGAGCTTCACATTGTCGCTGCGGACGTCGTCGAGTGCCGCGGTGAAGGCGGCGTCGTCCATGTCCTGGGCGGTGCCGGTGGTGACCAGGACGACGCGGGCGCCCTTGCCAGTGGCGTTGGCTTGATCGCGGGCGGTGGCGAGTGCCGCGAGGACAGCGCTTCGCGTTTGCGGGACGCCACCGGTTCCGAACTGTGTTGCGGCGGCAGCTACGTCACCAGCGGCACCGAATCCGACATTGTCGCGGTAGCCAACTGTTGCGGTGGGCGAGAGCGGCGAGGAGTAGTTCCACAACGCGACGGATTGGCCAGCGGCGCCGAGCGCTTGCGCGGTGTCGGCGAGTGCGCCAGCGACGGCACCATAGTTCGGTGCCATCTGGTCGGACGTGTCGAGGAGGAAGAGCGTGTCGGCCGGCGCTGCAGGTGCGTGTGCGGCGCTGGGCTTCTCACTCGCCGGGGCGGCGCTGGAAGGAGCTGCCGAGGACTCGGAGGCGTCCTTGGACTCCGCCGCAGACGAAGAAGCAGGGGAGTCCTGTGCTTCCTTCTCGCTGGCAGGTGCTTGAGAAGCGTTGTCGTCTGCGGGCCCTGCGCTGGAGGAAGCTGCGGCGGGTGCGGCGGAGGTGGACCCTTCATCGGAGCCCCCGCGCAGCAGCCAACCGATGCCGAAGACGAGGGCGGCGACGATGAGGATGGCCAGCACAATGATCCACCAGGCCACCGAATACGTACCTTTACCGTTTGAATGACGTGCCATGAGTGAGTGCTGTCCTTCCCGCCTGAGGTCTGGCCGCATGTGCGACCCATTACACAATGGCTAAAGTGTAGCGGCGCGCGCGGCGTCAACGAGTGCGACAAGCCGTTGACAAAGCGGATTCCCCTCCGCCGCGAGTGCACGCTGGCGATGGACGTATTCTGCCTTGCCTTCAGAGGTCTCGATGGGCACGACGCCAAAGCCCCACTCACGGCAATCGTAGGGCGATGCCTCCATGTCGAGCGTACGTGCCTTCACCGCGAGGTCGAACGCCTCAAGGAAGAGTTCGCCGGGGACGAGCGGGCCGAGTTTCCAGGCCCACTTGTAGAGGTCCATCGTCGCGTGGACGCAGCCGGCCTGGTCGTGGTCGGGCTGACTCTCGCGCGTCAAGACTGTGAGGTTGAGCGGCCGGGCCGGTTCGGTGAAGAAGCGAAACGCGTCATAGTGTGTGCACTTGATGCGATTGGCTTCGACCACGGTATTCGTTCCCTCCGCGCCAAGGCGCAGCGGAAGGTCGTGGCGCGGAGTGTCCGTTTTGTAGACCATCGCCCACTCGTGCAAGCCAAAGCAATCGAAGCTCGTGGGGTTGACCGTCGATTTCGCCATGAGGTCGCGTATATACGTAAAAGACTCGCCGCGGCGTGCCCACAATGCGTCGAGGTCTACGGTGACGGCCGGACCGCGCGGGGTGTCGACGACGCGATAGTCGCGATATTCCGCCTGCGGTATATCCGTCGGCTCGCCGAGCAGCGCCGTGCCGAAGCCCGGGTGCCAGCGCGTGAGGTGGGACGGGCGGACCGGGTAGTACTCGAAGAGGAAGTCGTAGACCGGGTGATAGCCGCCGGGGTGCCGGAACCGCGCAAGGCGTTCCTCGGCCGCGACGACGTGAGCCGCATGGCGCGGCTTCCACTCCTCCGGGGTGAGGTATGTGAGTGCGGACAAGCTCGCCATCACGAGCGCCCCTGGCGACCCTGTCGTCCGCCGCGACCTTGACCACCTCGTCCTTGGCCACCCCTGTGGGAGTTGCCGCCGCCTTGGCCATTCTGACCGCCATTGCTGCGACGTGTGGAACGACGGCGCGAGCCAGAACGTGAGCCGCCTGCGGAGTCCTCGCGTGCGCCGCCGTTCGAGGACTTTCCGCGACGTGAGCGGGACCTGCGGCCCTCGCCCGACGACTTCGGTGCGCCTGACTTCTTCGCCGAGGACTGGCCGCCCTGCACGGCCTGGCCCGGAGGCGGCAACGGAGCGCCGGTAGGCTTGCGCGCCCCCGTGATGCGGACGAGCTCGGGGTCGAGGGCGGGCGAGGGGGCATCGGCAAGCTCGAGCTTGCGGGCCTCGACGCCGGCCTTCTTCAGCAGCGCGGCGACCTCGTCGCGCTGCTGGTCCATGACGAGAGTGAGCACGGTGCCGGAGTGGCCACCGCGGGCCGTACGTCCCGCACGGTGGAGGTAAGCCTTGTGTTCCGCGGGCGGATCGACGTGGACGACGAGCGAGACATCGTCGATGTCGATGCCGCGAGCAGCGATATCGGTGGCGACGAGGACCGGCACGGAGCCGTCGCCAAAGCCCTCGATGGCGCGGGTGCGTGCACCCTGACCCTTATCACCGTGCAGCGGCATCGCGTTGATGCCGGCGCGACGCAGTTTCTTCGCCTGGCGATCGACGCCGTGCTTGGTGCGCATAAACATGATGGTCTTGCCCTCGCGTGCGCCGAGGGTGAGCACGACGTCGTTGCGGGTGTCGCGGTCGCCGACGAAGGCGACGAAGTGCTCCATGGTGCCCACGGCGGCCTCGACCGGCGCGGTGGAGTGCGTCACCGGGTTGTGCATGTACTGCTTGACCAGCTTGTTGACGTCGCCATCAAGCGTGGCGGAGAAGAGCAGGCGCTGGCCAGTGTTCGACGTGAGGTCGAGGAGCTTGCGCACCTGAGGTAGGAAGCCCATGTCAGCCATGTGGTCGGCCTCGTCGAGGGCTGTGATCTGCACGTCGGCGAGGGAGAGCTTCTTCTGGTTGATGAGGTCCTGTGCGCGGCCTGGGGTGGCGACGAGGATGTCGACGGGGCGGGCGAGTGCGCGGATGTGGTGGTTGATGTTGACGCCGCCGACGACGGCGAGGGTGCGCAGGCCCAGCGCATTAGCGGGCTCGTCGAGGCGTTCCTGGATTTGGATGGCGAGCTCGCGGGTGGGCGCGAGGATGAGGCCGCGCGGGCGCTGTGGCTTGGACGCGCCGGAGTCCGCCAGGCGGGTGATGATGGGCAGACCAAAAGTAAAGGTCTTGCCGGAGCCCGTGGGGCCGCGGCCGAGGACGTCCTTGCCCGCGAGCGCGTCCGGAATGGCGGCTTCTTGGATGGGGAAGGGGGACTCGATCCCTTGGCGGGAGAGGATGTAAACGATGTCGCGAGGCAGGCCAAGATCGGCGAAAGTAGTCATTGTTTATCCAGTCTATAGCCGGGATGGATGAAAACACGGATCGCCGGTGAAATGGGTGTTTTATTCGCTTTTGTGACCGTGACGTGAGAAATCCCATAGGCGTGAGGGACTGCTTGGTTAGAAGATATCCACAAGAGGTTATAACCTAAAGGGGTACGGCGCGAAAGCCCAGAGGAAAAGGGCGCGACTATATGGCATGCATGGGCGAGTATTCGCCAAAGTGGGCCTATGAGGTGGTCCCGCGGGGGGCTGGCGCGCATCACCCCGTGGGAGTTCCTGCGGCCGCCGGGGCATGTGTGGCACCGTGCGGTGAGAGCACTAAAGGAGTGAGACGAATGTCTCAAGAAAACACGTCAGGCGGCGCCGCTGCCGTGCACGAAAAGCGAGCGGACAGCGCAGCAGCCCCTGTGAAGAAGCGTGCGTTCGATATTAACGCGGCCTGGTTCTTCGTCGCTGTCGCGGCGTTGGTCACCGTGCTTGTGCTTCCCATCGAGTCCTTGAACCAGCCGGGTCAAGTGGCCTTGGCGATGCTTGCGTTCGCTGTCATCATGTGGGTGACGGAAGCCGTGTCGTATCCGGTGAGTGCCCTCCTTTTCGTGGGCCTTATTTCGGTGATCCTGGGACTCACGCCCGATCCTGAAAATCCCGGTGAGATCATCGGTACCTCGAAGGCGCTCGGCGTGGCCATGGACGGCTTTTCGTCCTCGGCGGTCGCGCTCGTCGCGGCGGCGCTTATCCTTGCCGGTGCCATGCAGGTCACGGGCTTGCACAAGCGCATTGCGCTCGTCGTGCTCAAAGTAGCGGGGGAGAAGACGTCGCATATCGTGGCCGGCGCCATCGTCATCGCCATTATCCTGGCTTTCTTCGTACCGTCCGCAACTGCGCGTGCTGGTGCAGTGGTCCCGATTCTGCTGGGCATGGTCGCGGCCTTCGGCTTGTCGAATAATTCGAAGCTTGGTGCGCTCCTGGTCATCACTGCGGCGCAGGCCGTGTCCATCTGGAACGTGGGCATTAAGACCGCAGCTGCGCAGAATCTCGTAGCGGTTGGCTTCATTGAAAAGCAGATGGACCAGTCCGTGAGCTGGGGCCAGTGGTTCCTCTGGGCCGCACCGTGGTCAGTGCTCATGTCCGTTGCGTTGTACTTCATCATGCGCGCAGTTATCAAGCCCGAGACCGACCGGATTGAGGGTGGCAAAGAACTCGTCGCCAAGCAGCTTCGTGACTTGGGTCCCATGTCCGGTGCTGAGAAACGACTCGTGGTCATCTCCGTTCTGCTGCTGTGCTTCTGGGCGACGGAGGATCTTCTCCACCCGATCAGCTCCGCTGTCGTCACAGCCGTGGCTGTGGCCATCATGCTGCTTCCGGGCGTGGGCGTATTTACCTGGAAGGAAGCTCAGGCCAAGGTGAGCTGGGGTACGCTCATCGTCTTCGCCATCGGTATCTCGCTCGGCTCCTTCCTTTTGGACACGGGTGCTGCGACCTGGCTGTCGGAGAAGACTTTCGGTCTCATGGGCCTTGACTCCCTGCCCATCCTCGCAACGATTGCGCTCGTGGCACTGTTCAATATCTTCATCCACCTAGGCTTCGCGTCCGCGACCTCGTTGGCTTCGGCCCTTATCCCGGTCTTCATTGCGCTCGCCTCGACGCTGTCTCTGCCCAACGACGGCATTGGCTTCGTCGTCATCCAGCAGTTCGTTATCTGCTTCGGCTTCCTGCTGCCGGTTTCCGCACCGCAGAACATGCTGGCCTACGGTACCGGCGCGTTTTCCACCAAGCAGTTCCTCAAGACGGGTGTTCCGCTCACCATCGTGGGCTACCTGCTTGTGCTTCTCTTCTCCGCGACGTACTGGAAGTGGATGGGCTTGGTTTAAGCCACTTTCTAGCAGTGGATCGCGGACACAGGAAACGCCCCAGCCGCCTCATTGAAAGAGGTGGTCGGGGCGTTGGCCTGTGCGCTGGTTGCGCCTAGGCAGTTAGTAGGCTTAGGCGTCGGTCTGCGTCAGGGAGCGGTCCGTGGACCACTCGATGTGGAACGTGCCTTCACGGTCCGTGCGCTTGAAGGTGTGGGCACCGAAGAAGTCGCGCTGGCCCTGGATGAGGGCGGCGGGCAGGCGCTCGGCGCGCAGGGAATCGTAGTAGGACAGCGACGAGGCGAACACCGGCACCGGCAGGCCCATGTGCGTGGCAGCAGCGACTACGCGACGCCAGGGCTGAATGAGGTCCTCCAGCTCGCCCTTGAAGTACGGGTCGAGAATGAGGGCCGGAAGCTCCGGGTTGGTGTCGTAGGCCTCGCGGATGCGGTTCAAGAACTTCGCGCGGATGATGCAGCCGCCACGCCAGATGGTGGCGAGATCGCGCGGGTCGACGTCCCAGCCGTACTGGTCTGAGCCAGCCTTGATTTCGTCGAAGCCCTGGGAGTAGGCGATGAGCTTGGAAGCATAGAGAGCGCGGCGTACGTCCTCAACGAACTCGTCCGGGTCGACTCCGCCGTCGTCGATGATGCCCGCGGGCAGGCCGCCTTCCTGAGCGGCGGCGCGCTGCGCGGTGGCGGAGGAGAGGCCACGGGCGAAGACGGCCTCGGCGATGGCGGTAACCGGGGTGCCCAGCTCCAGGCCGTTGATGGCGGTCCAACGGCCTGTGCCCTTCTGGCCCGCGGCGTCGAGGATGACGTCGACGAGCGGGGCGCCGGTGGCCGGATCCTTCTGTGCGAGAACCTCAGCGGTGATTTCGATGAGGTAGGAGTCGAGGTCACCCTGGTTCCACTCGCGGAAGATGTCCGCGATGGCGGCGGGCTCAAGGTTCAAACCGTAGCGCAGGAGCTGGTAGGCCTCGCCGATAACCTGCATGTCTGCGTACTCGATGCCGTTGTGGACCATCTTCACGAAGTGGCCGGCACCGTCGGGTCCGATGTGGGTCACGCACGGGGTGCCATCCACGTTCGCGGCGATGGACTCGAGGATGGGGCCGAGGGTCTCCCAGGACTCCTTCGGGCCGCCCGGCATGATGGACGGGCCGTTGAGCGCGCCCTCCTCGCCGCCGGAGATGCCGGCGCCGACGAAGTGGCGGCCCTTGGCGGCGACTTCCTTCTCACGACGGATGGTGTCCGTGTAGAGCGAGTTGCCGCCGTCGATGATGATGTCGCCCTCGTCCATGGCCTCGACGAGCTGGCTGATGACGGCATCGGTGGCCTTGCCAGCCTGGACCATGATGATGGCCTTGCGCGGGCGCTCGAGGGACGCAACGAAGTCTTCGATGGTCTCGGAAGGGATGAACGAGCCCTCATCACCGTGGTCCGCGATGAGTGCGCGGGTCTTTTCCGGGCTGCGGTTGTACACGGCGACGGTGTTGCCGTTGTGTGCAAAGTTTCGTGCCAGGTTGGAGCCCATCACGGCCAGGCCCACAACGCCGATCGATGCGAGATTCTTCGTTTCAGTCATGGGGTCTATCCTACGTCACCGAGCGGTGCCGATGCCCGTCTGCGTGGGATTGTGTGGTGAATATCTGTAGTGGCTGCGTGCGTGCTGTCGTAGGAGTGTGTGGAGTCGCGGGCGGGGAGCCCGTTGCCAGCCACAGTGGGCGAGGTCGGGCAGGTTGGGCGCTAAGCTTGACGCTTATGACACGCCACCACACCAACCAGGACTCCTCGGCCGACGCGCGCCAGGACTTGCTCAACCGACTCATTGTTACGGCCGCGCAGCGCCCACTCACGCAGGAGGAACTCGCGGAGCTCAATGAGTTGAATACCGGTTTCGATGCCCAGGTCGGCATTCTTTATACGCACCTTTCCCGCGGCGAGGTCCGCGGCGTCATTCATGCGGGGCCGCAGCACCATCAGCCGTGGGGGCTCGTCAACGGCGGCGTGTACGCTTCTTTTGCGGAGTCGCTTGGGTCCATCGCCGGCGTCATCGTGGCCGGCGGACCCGTGGTGGGCGTGAACAACTCGACCGACTTCATCCGCTCGGTTGAACAAGGGCCGATCGAGGGCGTGGCGCGCCCGCTGCAGACAGGACGCCGGACCCAGCTGTGGGAAGCCGAGATGTCGCACGGCGGAGAGCTCGTGGCGAAGTCGACGCTGCGCACCATCGTTGTGGGCGCGTAGTCGCTGGGGGAGTTGGGCGGCTTAGAGCCACTTATTCTTGCGGAACCAGAACCACAGCACGGCGACGACGAGCACCATGAGGAAGACGGCGAAGGGGTAGCCCCACGCCCAGTGGAGCTCCGGCATCTTGTCGAAGTTCATGCCGTAGATGCCAGCGATCATGGTGGGTGCGGCCCACATGCCAACGATGGCGGAGATGGTGCGCATATCGGCGTTTTGCTGCATGGAGACCTTGGCAACGGAGGCATCGATAAGCGAGGTAAGGCGCTCGTCGAAGTGTGCGACCTCGTCCTTGACCACGAGCTCGTGATCGTTGACGTCGCGCAGGTAGGAGCGCAGCTGCTTTGAGATGAGGTCCTTGTGGTTGCTGATCATGGCGCTCAATGCGTCGGAGAGCGGCGCGATGGCGTGCTTCATCTCGAGGACCTCGCGCTTGAACATGTAGATACGGTCGATCTCAAAGTTGGAGCCGGGCGTAAAGACCATCTCTTCGAGTTCGTCGACCTCGATGGCCAGCAGCTTGCCAATCTCGCCATAGCGGTCCACGAGCATATCGAGCACCTTCCACGCCATGGCGACGGGACCCAGCTCCACGAGGTCCTGGTCGTCGCCGATAGTGTAGGCAAGGTTGGGCAGCTTCGCGCGGTGGCGGACGGTGATGATGAAGTTATGGCCGATAATCATCTGCACCTCACCGGTGGAAATGATTTGGCGCTTATCGATAACCTCGTCGTGGTCGCGGTAGTTGACGGAGCGGGCGACGACGAAGAGCTGATCATCGTAGCGCTCCAGCTTGGGGCGCTGGTGTGCCTGGACGGCGTCTTCCACGATGAGTTCGTGGATGCGGAATTCCTCGGCGACGGAGGTCATCTGGTGCTCGTCCGGCTCGTGGAGACCGACCCAAATAAAGCCGCGGCCGTACTCATCCACGGTGTCCTGCGCAGTGGCAGGCGTGAATTCGCCGGGGAGGGACTCGCCGTCGACGAAGACGCGGCAGTGTTCAATGGCGCGCTCGACGGGGACACGAATGCGGGCGTGCGCAGGTGCAGGGTCCTTCGGCTTACGCGACCTGAACGGAGATGGTACTCCTGCCATAATCTGCCTCCCTTGCGCAGTAAGGTGTGGCCGTCCGCGGCGGGGCCTGGACGGTGCGGGCTACACGCCGTGGTCAATCTGACACGGACGCACCGCAGTGCGGGCTTAATAGTAGCGCGTTTTGCGACCTATACTGAACGGCATGCCTACCTGGAAAGAAGTCACCGCCGCTAACCCTGCACATTCCCATAATTTTGCACGCAAGTGGAAGATGCTAGAGGCGCAGGGCCAAGACATCCACGGCGAGTCGCGCCTCATCGACGCGATGGCGGAGCGCGGTTCGCGCGTCCTCGACGCTGGCTGCGGCACCGGCCGCCTTGGCGGGCGTCTGGCGGCGCTCGGCCACGACGTGGTGGGCGTCGACGTCGACCCCATCCTCATTGAACACGCTGTGCATGACTTCCCGGAGGGGGATTGGCGTGTGGGTGACCTCTCTGAGGACGCGATCGACGAGCATGACTTTGATATCGCGGTAGCCGCTGGCAATGTGGTGGGCTTCTTCGCGCCGGACGGCCGCGAGGCCGCGTACCGCAATATCTACAACGCGCTCAAGCCAGGCGGCCGCTTCGTCGTCGCGTTGGGTGCGGGACGCGGTTGGGAATTCGATGACATGATTGCACTCGCCGAGGCCGTGGGCTTCGTTACCGACTACACGTTCTCGTCGTGGGACCTCAAGCCCTTCGGACCCAATTCGACGTTCCTCGTGGTCGTCTTCCGTCGCCCCAACGCGAGCAGCTTGCTCGCATAGAACTGCGAGGAGCCCACGACGTCTAGCCCCATCGGCCCTGTCGATGGGGTTTTCGTGTGGGCGCGTCGGGGCGGGAGACACCGCGGGTGAGGATGTCAGTAAGCGACGTGCCGGCGGCTTCGGGAAGCGAGGAGACGCCTATGCTAAGAGCTGCGAAGAGAGAAATTGTCATGCCCCAGAAGCTCAAGGCACGCGCCAAAAGAAGCTAGGGGAACATATTTTGTTCTGGACAACCTGCGCCGGTTTCCACATGCAGTGGGCAAAATCGGCCCAGTTATCCACAGAGAATAATGCTTCTCACGGGCACCTCAGTGTCACCGGCACGCTCACGCCGCCGCACGAAGCTACCAGCGGCGGTCAGCCTGGTCGAAGAAGTCCACCTCGTGCCAACATGCCGCAAGGTAGGCGCGGGTGGCACGCGAGCGCGTGGCGGGGTCTGCGGCAGTGAGCGCTTCTTCGACGAGCGCGATGGCGGCACGCACGCCGGTGAGGAATTCCTCGCCGCCGTATTGCGTGATCCAGGCGTTGTAGGGATGCTCGGGCGAGTTCTGGGCCGCAAGGTGGAGGCCGACCTCAGCGTAAAGCCAGTAGCAGGGCAGGACCGCGGCAGCAGCGACGACGTAGTCGTCGGTGTGCGTCGTGGAGACAAGGAAGTCGGTGTAGGCGCTTGTCACCCGTGAAGGGGCGGTGAGCGCTGTGGAGGGGACCGTTGTGGTGTGGTGCGCAATCCAATCCTTGTGAAGGGACATCTCAACGGCGAGGCACTCGGCGGCACCCGAGGCCCAATGAAGCTGCGCGCCGGCGTCCGGTGCGAGGGCGGCTAAGCGCGCCAGCGCCTTCGAATACTGGTTGAGGTACTGCGCGTCCTGCGCCAGGTAAAAGGCGAAGTCCTCTTCGCGCAGCGTGCCGGTACCTAGCGCCTGGATGAAAGGCAGCTGCGTAATGGACTGCCAGGCGTCGCCGGTGAGTTCCCAGAGACGGGCCGTCTCCGGGCCCGCAGCGGAAACGTGGGGCGCGGGGGCGGCCGCAGTGCTCGTGACATCGCTGTAGAAGCGCGCCGGGACGGTGGAAGCTGCCGCCGCGAGGCGGCGGGCGCGGTGCCCATGGTCGACGGGGCCGTGGCCCTGGCCGACCTCAAGGGCGGCCGCGTGGGAGATGGCCTCGTGGAGCCAGCGGGTGGACCAGGAGAGGGCATCGGAAAGCGAGGCGCCGGCGCCGAGCCGGGTGGCCAACGCCGAGGAGAGGGAACACCCCGTGCCGTGGGTGTGCGGGGTGTCCACGCGCGGACAGGAGACGCGGTGGACGGCGCCGTCCGGGGTGACGACGGCGTTATCGGCGAGGTCGCCGCGCAGGTGCCCGCCCTTGACGATGACCGTGGTGCGGGTGTCGGCGGACCATGCGGTGGCGTGGGCGATGGCTTCCTCGAGCGTGGTGGCCTCGGCCGTCTGCGTGAGCACGGCGAGCTCCTTGAGGTTGGGCGTGACTACGGTGGCACGTGCGCACAGCTCGCGCACGGCGGCCTCCGCGTCGCGGTCGAGGAGGCGGTCGCCGCTCGTGGCCACCATGACGGGGTCGAGGACCACGGGCACGTCCGAGAGTTGGGCGAGAAAGCGTGAGACCTCCGCCACGATGGCGGCGCTGCCCAACATGCCAATCTTCACCGCGTCAATGGTGACGTCTGAGGCCACGGCGGTAAGCTGCGCGCGGAGGAACTCGACCGGCGGGGTGTGGACCTCGCGCACGCCCTGGGTATTCTGTGCGACGAGGGCGGTCACGGCGGACATGCCGTAGCCGCCTGCCGCGGCGATGGATTTGAGGTCTGCCTGGATGCCGGCCCCGCCCGTGGGGTCCGTTCCGGCGATGGAGAGTACGCGGGGTACTGCAGGAATGCGCGCCGAAGCAGGCGCGCCAATAACGGCGTCGTTCACAACGATCCCTTCGCTAGTTCTAACTCAGTGCAGGTTCGATGGGTGTTATCTCAGCCGCGGCTTCGAGCCTTGGCACCCCATGTTGCGCTCTCGACACTAACAAAGGACCGTAGGTGTGTGCGCGGTTTTGGGCATAAAAATCCCCCGTTCGCGATACAGCGAGACGGGGGAATGATGGGGAAGAGAAGACTTACGCGTCCTTGCCCATCTTGTTGCGGGCCAAACGCTGCTGGTCCGTGATTGCGAGGTTGCCGCGGACCGGGGACACGGCATTGATGAGCCAGTTCAGGGCCACGATGGCGCGGGAACGGAAGCCGACGAGGTATGCGACGTGGAGAGCCAGCCAGGCGATCCATGCCGGGAAGCCGGTCATTTCGGTCTTGCCCATCTTCACCACAGCGTTGAAGCGGGAGATGACGGCCATGGAGCCCTTATCGAAGTAGTCGAAGGCCTCCTTTTCGTTCGCAGTGGACTCCTCATCCAGCTTGGCCTCGATGAGCTTGGCAGCGTGTGCGCCACCCTGCATGGCGACCTGTGCCAGGCCCGGCAGACGGTTAAGACCCATCATGTCGCCGATGACGTAGACGTTGGAGTACTCGCCCAGGGTGAGGTCCTCGTTAACCGGGACGCGGCCTGCGCGGTCGGTCTCGACGCCAGCTTGTTCGGCAACCATCTTGCCCAGCGGGGAAGCGGCAACACCGGCGGACCAGATCTTGACGCCAGCCTCGATGGTGGTCTCCTGTTCGGTCTTCATGTCCTTGTAGGTCACGGACTTCTCGTCCACGTTGGTGACCATGGCGTTGAGGCGTACGTCGACGCCCAGCTTCTCCAGCGTGCGCTGTGCTTTGCGGCCCAAGCGCTTGCCGAACGGCGGCAGGACCTGCGGTGCACCGTCGAGGAGGTAAATCTTCGCAGACGACGGCGAGAAGTTGGAGAACTGGCCGTTGAAGGAGCGCTTGGCCATCTCTGCGATCTGGCCGGTGAGCTCGACGCCGGTCGGGCCAGCACCGACGATGACGAAGGTGAGGAGCTTCTCGCGCTCAGCCGGGTCATCGGTCAGCTCTGCCTTCTCGAAGGCGGCAATGATGTTGGCGCGCAGCTCGAGCGCGTCATCCAGGGTCTTCATGCCCGGCGCGAACTCGGCGAAGTGGTCGTTGCCGAAGTAGGACTGGCCAGCGCCAGCGGCGACGATGAGGGAGTCGTACTCGAAGGTGCGCTCGGTGTCGTCCAGAGCCGCGGTGACGGTCTGGGCTTTGATGTCGATGTCCGTCACGTTGCCGTTGACGAAGTGGGCGTTATCCTGGTCGCGCAGAATCTGGCGGGTGGACGGAGCGATCTCGCCGGAGGAGACGAGGCCGGTGGCTACCTGGTAGAGCATCGGCTGGAACAGGTGGTGGTTCTTCTTGTCGATGAGCGTGACGTCAACATCAGCGTTCTTCAAGGACTTGACGGCGTTTAAGCCGCCGAAGCCTGCACCAATAACGACGACGTGGTGGCGGCCGCCGTTGGGACGGAAAGCGTTCTCAGCCATGTGTGAGTAAAACCTCTCTTGTAAAGATATACAGCCGTGTTTTTAGCTACCCGGCTAGTGTAATAGGTTGCTCCTTGGTCGGCATAGTTTAGGTCACAAAATACTCCGGGCGCGCGGCCCCGCCTGGGCGCTGTGGCGCTCTGCGCCGCTTAAACTGGCGGGTATTGTCCGTCGTTCGCCGGTTCTAATGAGTAAGGGGCACCGTGAGCCATTCCCATCTTGACGCCATTGATGCGCAGCTGTGGCCAGGCGTGGCGGAGGTGCCCGTTCCTCGCTTTGGCGCGTGGCGTGCCCGGCGCGCGGAGGCTCAGTTTGCGCAGGCCTGCGACGCGGCGGGACTGGTACTAGAGGGCGCTGACGCTGACCTGCGGGTCGCGCATGACGCGCTCTTCGACCGCCTCGCGCACGGCGGCTGGGTAGGCTTCGCGGAGTCCTATCTCGCCGGAGAGTGGACGACGCCGGACTCCGCGCATCTCGTGCGTGTCCTCAAGCGCCTGCTCGGTGCTGGGTACGCACCCAAGACCCCCGCAGTGCCCGAATCGCCCGCGACGGGCGGGGAGCTGCCCACAGAGCTGGTAAAGCTCTACGCCGGGGATCGCGTGAGCCACCAGGGCGGAATTTTTTCCACGGGCGTGCCGACGACGGTTCGCGAGTCAGTGCCGGCCTATGAGCGCTCCGGCGCCAAGGAGCACTTCGTCGACGTCACCCATCTGTCGGAGCCCACCGCCGTCGACCGCGAGGATTTGCGCTCCGCCCAAGAGCGCGCCGCAGCCTGGCTTGCCGATGCCACCCGTGTCGGCGCCGGCTCCCACGTCCTGGTTTTCCCGGCGACGGGTCTCCAGGCCGCCGTTCAGGCGGCCGAGCGCCGCGCTGTCGTCGATATTCTTACGGCTGACCCCGAGCGTGCCGAGGCCGTCCGCGAGCATCTCGTGCTCGCTGGCGTCTCTGACAACGTGGCCTGCCAAGATATCGAGCACCTCGTGCCGAGCCCGCAGGAATGGCGCGGTCGGTATGACGCGATCATCTCCATCGAGGCCCTGGAATCCCTGGGCAGTCGGGAGCGTGGACGCTACGTGCAGGCCATCGACCGGCTTCTCGATGCCAGCGGCCGCGCCGTGATCCAAGCGACCGTCGCCACGGAGCAGATGACCGGCCCCGGTCGCGACGCGCTGCAGGCGCTCAAGGCCTACGTGTGGCCCGGTCTTGGCCTGCTCACCGTCCCCGAGATCAACAAGTTGGTCGAGCGTAGCACCGGCCTGCGCATTGTGGCCCAGACCCACACCGGACCGCACTACCGAGAGTCTCTCGAGCAGGAGCGCTCCTTCTTCGTGGGCCACCTCCGCGAGGCCGCCGCCGCCGGCTTCGACCCGGTCTACCGCCGCCTGTGGACCTATCAATTCGCGCTGCGCGAGGCGCTCTTCGCGCTCAGCATGGCGGACTCCGTCCAGTTCACGCTCGTCCAC
This sequence comes from Corynebacterium sp. DNF00584, assembly GCF_001552965.1. Classification (NCBI taxonomy): domain Bacteria; kingdom Bacillati; phylum Actinomycetota; class Actinomycetes; order Mycobacteriales; family Corynebacteriaceae; genus Corynebacterium; species Corynebacterium sp. DNF00584. The sequence continues at coordinate 23,019 of NZ_KQ959739.1, forward strand.
CGCAATCGCGGCGGCCGCCGTTAGGCCAGCCGAGCTCGCACACGAGAAATCCCCCGCGCTCCTGTTCGCGGGGGATTGGTCTGTGCGGAGTGTGGGGTTTAGACCTCGGTGAGGTCGACCTTGCTCATCTCGCGCATCGCGATGATAGCGACCAGGGAGAGGGCGGAGACGATGATGAGGTAGTAGCCGACGGCGGCGACACCCTGCGTCTTCACCAGCCAGGTGGCGATGAATGGCGCAACCGCAGCGCCCAGGATGGAGGAGACGTTGTACGCGATACCGGAGCCGGTGTAGCGGACGTTGGTCGGGAACAGCTCAGGCAGGACCGCAGACATCGGACCGAAGATGAGGCCCATGATGAACATGCCGAGCGTGAGGAAGGCCAGGACGGAACCGGTGGTCGCCGTTTCGATGTCTAGGAAGAACGGGAACGTGAAGCCGAAGGCTATCATGATGGCGGAGGTCACCGTGAGGACCGGCTTGCGGCCATACTTATCAGCCAGCAGCGAGGCGACAGGGATGCCGACTATGAAGGCGAAGATGGAGATCAGCTGGATTTCCAGGAACTGGATGTACGGGATGTTCAGGCCCAGGCCTTTGGAGCTATCGCCGATGCCGTAGGACAGGATCCAGGTGGTGACCAGGTAGAACAGCGTGTAGCAGGACACCATGACGAAGGTGCCGATGAGGGTGGGGAGCCATGCAGTCTTGAAAACCTCGAGGATGGGGGACTTGGCCTTCTTGCCGGAGTCCACAGCCTGCTGGAAGACCGGAGTTTCTTCCAGCTTCAGGCGGACGTAGAGGCCGATGAGGACCATCACCGCAGAGCTCAGGAACGGCAGGCGCCAGCCCCACTCCATGAACGTGCCCGTCGTGTCGCCACGGTGGTAGTCCATGGTGGCGACCAAGGTGAGGAAGAAGCCATTAGCGAGAAAGAAGCCGAACGGGGCGCCGAACTGCGGCCACATGGCGGCCTTCGCACGCTTGCCGTCTTCGGCGGTCTCGGAGGCCAGCAGGGCCGCTCCGGACCACTCGCCGCCCAGGCCCAGGCCCTGGCAGAAGCGCATGAGCGCCAGCAGCGCTGGTGCAAGGATGCCCGCGGTGGCGTAGGTGGGAAGGATGCCGATGATGAAGGTGGCGATACCCATGGTGAGCAGCGCGCCCACCAGGGTGGCCTTGCGGCCGATGCGGTCACCGAAGTGGCCGAAGACGACCGAGCCCAGCGGGCGGGCAACGAACGCGAGGCCAAAGGTGGCGAAGGACTGGAGCAGTGCAATCGTGGGGTCTTCCGTCTTCGGGAAGAAGAGGTAGGGGAACACGGCGACGGCAGCCGTGGCATAAATATAGAAATCGTAGAACTCGATGGTGGTGCCGATGGTCGACGCGAAAGCGATGCGTCGACGATCGCGCTTAGTCAATTGTGCCGTCGTGGTAGTGGCGGCGGGTGCTGTGGCAGGTGCGGTCGTCGTCACGGCAAAACCCTCCTTGTGCATTAAGAGAAATGAAGTTTCTATCACCCAATTGGTGAATGTGCCCAAGCATAATATCTCATGTCATGAAATTGCAAGACCATTCTACGGAATTCTTTGAACTAGTCCATCGATTTCTCACGCGCGTTTCGTTGGCACTCCAAGACTCCGAGGTCAACCCGAAAAACGGCAACTGCCCGCCCTCGTCACAACGAAGGCGGGCAGCGGTTCCACGGCGTGTCGCATCGTTCCACGGAATGAAACGCGCGCGTTTAGGCGCGGTGGGCAATGTGGCACAGGCTAGGGTGTGACCACTGGGCGAGACGCGCGCTCGAGCAGCACAGCAATGGAGTCGTACGTGCGGCCGGTCATCATCTCCAAGCCCATCTCGCACGTGCGGTTGTCCGAGACAAACGCGTCGAAGTGCTCTGCGTTGAGGGAGGCGCGCTCCTCGCGGGTCGCGGATTCGACGAGCTCCGGGTGGAACAGCCCGCGGTCGTCGGCGGTGCCACAGCACGTCGCACCCTCTGGCACCTTGGCCTCGCCGCTCGCGTTGGCCAGGGCTAGCAGCGAGTCACTGATACCCATGTGGTGCATCGAGCATGTCGGGTGGACGCCCATATCACCGGCGCGGTCGTCGCGGCACTCATCCATCGCCGCGCGCTTAACTAACGCTAAAAGCGCGGGACCGTCCTGGCACCGCGCTTTACTATTTAATACAGCAGGCTAGGGAAGTGGCAGCTCACTGAACTCGCCCATGAGGGTGAGGCTCGGCACGAAAAAGTTCGTGCCCGTCACGGCCGTGGAAAAGTCCAGGATACGGTCGTAATTGCCCACCGGATCGCCGATGAACATATTGCGCAGGCGCTCGTTGACGAACTCCGGGTCGCGCGCGTAGCCGATGAAGTACGTGCCCATTTCGCCCGAGGCGAAAGAACCAAACGCCATGTTCTCGCGGTAGATATCCTCGTCCAGGTCGTTGAGTGCTACGTGGGAGTTAGACGGCTTGACGTCGTCGTCCATCTCGATGTCGTCGACCTTGGATCGGCCAATGACGTCTTCTTGTTCCTCGACGGTGAGCTGCGCCCACGCCTTGAGGTCATGCGTGTATTTCTGCACGGTGACATAGGAACCGCGCGGGTAATCCGCGTCCTCGGGCAGGAGGACAGTCTCGAGCGCCTCGTTATCCGTCGGGTTAGCCGAGCCATCCACGAAGCCCAACAGGTCGCGGCCGTCCAGGTACTTGAAACCCTGCGTCTCATCGAGCACGCGCACCGCGTCACCGAGTTTCGTGAGAATCTGCGACGCCAGCTCGTGACATACGTCATAGGACTCCGCGCGGAAATGGAAGAGGAGATCACCCGGCGTCGACGGGGCTGTGTACTTGCCTTGGGAGATTTCCTCAAACTCCTTAAGCCCCGCCGGCACGGGTGCGGACGTGAGCCGCGGCCAGAGCTTCGCGCCAATGCCGATGACCGCGAAAAGATCCTCGGCGCTATAACGGAAATTCAGTGACTTGACCAGACCCTTGAATCCGCCGATGAAGTCGCGGACGGCAACTTCGCCGCCCGGAGTGACGTCGAGAACGAGGAACAGGGCGGCGCGCGACGGCTTGTCAACGATGTGCTGAATAGTCATGGACTCAATAGTAAGGCTTCGGCGTCTGTGCCACGGGGATTGCGCGCAGTAATCTGGCAGACAGGCCCAAACGTGGGGAAGTCTCCTCATCGCTGTTTTGACATAATGTGCATTATCGGACATCTATCACGATCTGCATGTTATCGTGCAGTGCTTGCCGATGCCCCCAATATCGCCCGCCGCATTCCCGTCCACCGTCCGCTGGCGCACCGTTGTGCTCGCCTAGGCTTCAGCGTCCTTCGCTGAGCCTGTCGCCAGAAATTCCTTCGGCACGTCCGGGCTCATCGTGACTTCGAAACCGCCGCAGAACTATTCAGTCCCTTATGTCTGGCGCGTGTATAGAACGAGTCTTTCGGCACTGTTGTGTCGCTGTGTTCCGATTGCGCTGCTGGGGCGAAATTCCCCTTCTCCCCGTGTCCTCGATGCAACCCCATTAACGTAACAGTTACGAAACTAGCGCTATAGCGCCGGACGTTGGTTCGGTGGTCTGCGTGCCGCGATCGTGGGTTTAGTCGCGGTTTCGATACGCGGCGACGAGCTGCCAGACGCTGAGCAACGCCAACAGCGCCGCGATGCCCGCGACGATCCACATCTTTTGCGTGGCGACGAAAATCGTAAACGCGATGACAATGATGAGCCGGAACCAGATAACCGGAATCATGACGCGAGAGTTCATACGAGTGTTTCCCTTGGACGCTGCGTGCGTGGCGCGTGCTTAGTTGGCGTGCTTGAACGAGATACGGATGTTGATGAAGCCGTCCTCGTCGATCTTAGCGGCGATGAGTTCCGGCGTATTGACGTCGTAGTCCGTGCGGTTGATGGGAATATCGCCGCCGACGACGAGCTCCTTGCCATCGCGCAGGACGTCGAAGTCCTCGGTGACCTCGTGCGTCTGGTCCTTGATGGTGAGGTCGCCGGTGAGGCTGACCTTGCCAATGGTGCCATCGTCCGGGACGGCGGAGAGATCGACCGGCTTGGTGACCATGAAGGTGGCCTCCGGGTACGTTGTGGTCTCAAAGAGCTTGGACTTCATGTTCTGATCGCGGACCTTCTTGTCCGTGGTCAGCTCGTTCATGTCCACCGTGATGGTGCCCTGCTCAAGGACATTATTTTCAATTGTGGCGTCGCCGCTCACGGCCGTGGTCGAACCGGACGTATCTTTCTTCTCGGCAGGCAGCACCTCGTGGAAGGTAAAGCCCACGGACGTGTGGTTGTCCGGCTTGCCCTTCGTGACCGTCCAGTCGCCATCGAGCTCGACTTCAGCGGCCTTCGCGTGGCTCGCGTTGACTCCCTCGGTCTGGACGCCGCGGCCGGACACGAGAGAGATAACCAGCGGCACGAACGCAACGAGCGTGAGCAGCACGATGATCACGATGAAAAAGGTGATAACGAGCTTGCGGTTCGCCAAAAGATTCTTCATTGCTATTTCAATTCCTCCAAACGGCGAGCGAGTTCTACCAGCTCGTCGCACAGTTGTTTAACCTCGTGAGCGTCGGCGCCCTCGCTCGTTGCCGTGGCGATGTCCTCGGCCGAACACCGCAGTTCAAAAAGCCCATCGCGCAGGCTGTCTGCCCGGGCTCGCGTCATGATGACTGCGTCTGAAGGAATGGTGGTTCCGGAGACGTTATGACGCTGCTCGTAGGCGCGTTGCTTGCATGCGGGACTGCAGAACTTGCGGGGCCGTCCGCGACCAGTTGAGTGCAGTTCGCGACCGCACCATTGGCACGTTGCGGGGCGCTGTCGCTGGCCAAAAGTTTGAGTCACTTAGGCGATCTTAGCCCACTTTGCGTGCTTTGGGAACAAACGCACCCGGTGGTCCGTTATACTTATATACCTTGTGTGGACGGTCTCGCTCTCCCCTGTTTCGCCCCTGCGGCGCGGCAGAGCCGAACGAGTGCGTTCACGGCCGGACTAGAAGCAGAAAAAGGATGATGAGGCAATGGCAGATCGCGTACTGCGCGGCAGCCGTATGGGCGCCGTAAGCTATGAAACCGACCGCGACCACGATCTCGCGCCGCGTCAGATGGTGAAGTACCGCACCGAAGATGGCGACGTATTCGAGGTTCCCTTCGCGGACGAGGCCGAAATCCCCGAGGAATGGCTGTGCAAGAACGGCAAGTGGGGCACCCTCGTCGAGGGCGAGGGCGTCGAGTCCAAGCCGGCCAAGCCGCCGCGCACCCACTGGGACATGCTGCTCGAGCGTCGTTCCATCGACGAGCTTGAGGAGCTGCTGCAGCAGCGCATCGAGAACCTGCGCAGTCGCCGCCGCACTGCCGCTCGCTTGCTCAAGGAGCAGGAAGAGGCGCAGTCCAAGTAAGTCCCCCGCGAGACTTCCCCGAAGCACCCCGTCCCAGCACGCTGCTGGTGGCGGGGTGCTTCCGTGTTGTGCCGGTGCGCCCGTCCGCCGCCGAAAACACCGCAAGCCCCAACCCGAAGGTTGGGGCTCGCGGCGTCTCTATCTCTCGCAAGCGGTCCCTCTCGGCGGTGTCTTACGCCGCCGCCCCGGAACCAGGGGCTCTCAACTCTCTCAAGGTATGCGCTCTCTCAAACGCATGAATTCATTATGGGGCACGGAGCTGCTTGGACGCTTCCGCGCAACTTCGCGTCGGCTGGCAATTCCTGACAGTTTCCTGCTGGATACTCCCCCTACGCTGCACTCGACTCCGGGCTAGCTCCCCGCGTCGTCTTTGATGGACAGCGCCGGCCACTGCAGCGCGAGCTCGCCCAGGTAGATGGCCAGCGCAGGCCCCACCGCGACGACGAAGAAGAGCCAGCCGCCCCACGCGCTCGGCACGAAGAAAGGAAAGCCGAGGAGCAGCGCCCACGGCACCAGCGCGAGAAGCGTGCGCGGAAGGAAGCGCACGGCGGACGTTGCGGCGGCAGCGAGACGGTGGGCGAAGGGGGCATCGGCAAGCTGGGGGTCCAGATGGAAGAACCAGACGGTAATGCCGGCGAGTACGATGAGGCCTGAGAGTAGGCCCGCGCGGAGAACGAGGCCCGCGGTGCCGAGCTCAGCGCGGGCGATGATGGCGAACTCATAGGCGGCCAATGCACCTACGGCGAGGACGATGAGCCACCATGCCGAATTGATGCCTGGGCGCACGAGCAAGCGGCGCAGGAATGTCCGGCCGCGGCTGGTGCCTTCCTCGCGGACCATGTCCCCGATGACGTCGTGCGCGGTGCGCAGGCTCATGCCCGCCGTGAAGATGGGGAAGCTGGAGACCACGAGCAACACGTTGACGATGACCAAATCAGCGAAGAGGGAGAGCACCTCGTAGAACTTGGATTCGGGTCCCAGGAATCTATTCATAAGCCTCTACCCTATTCGATGGACATGGAAACGCCCCGCACAGGCCGTGCGGGGCGGAGTGCGTGGCGTTTAACCCTTGACGGCGCCGGCGGCGACACCCTCGATGATGTGCTTCTGCGTCACGAAGTAGAAAATGACGATGGGGATGATGGCGAGCACGAGCATGGCCATCATGGCGCCCATGTCGCGGTTACCGTTGGAGCCGACGAAGGATTGGACGACGACCGGGATGGTCTTGTACCGGGTGGAAAGGCCGATGACGAGGTACGGCAGAAGGTAGTCGTTCCAGACCCACATGGCGTTGAGGATGGCCACCGTGACGGCGGTGGGCTTGAGCATGGGCAGGACTACCTTGAAGTAGTTCTGGATGGGGCCGCAGCCGTCGATCATGGCGGCTTCCTCGATCTCCACCGGGATGGATTTGACGAAGCCAGCGAACATAAACACCGACAGGCCCGAGCCGAAGCCCAAGTAAAGTACGACGATGCCCAGCGGGTTGTTGAGGTGGAGCATATCTGCGATCTTCACCGTGGGGAACATGACCATCTGGAACGGAATAATCATGGACACGACGAAGAGGTAGTACAGAAGGTTCGTCCACCACGTCTTCACGCGGGTGATGTAGTACGCGGTCATCGCGGAGAAGAACACGATGACGGCGACGGACAGGATGGTGATGACAAACGACCACAGGGTGGCTTCGAGGAAGCCCTGCTTCATCAGGCCTACTGCGAAGTTCTCAAACCCGACGAAGGTCTCTCCTACCGGAATGGAAAACGGGTCCGAGGAAATGGCGAACTTCGACTTAAACGAGTTGATGATGATGAACAGGATGGGGCCGAGGAAGACGACGGTGAAGAACGCGAGGACAAAGTAGATGATGGTCTTCGCGCCGCCGGACATCTTGGTTGCGTTGTCCGTGGGCAGCTTGTGGACCTTGGCCGCGGGCTTCTTGGCCTCGTGCGGGTTGTTGGTGACGGGGGCAGTCATGGTTTAGGCCTCGACTTCCTTGCTTCGGGTCGCGCGTAGCTGGAAGTACGCGATGACGACCACGACGACGACGAAGATGACGGCCTTGGCCTGGCCCACTCCTTCGACGTTCATGCGGTTAAAGAGGGTATTGACGATATTGAGGGCGACCATCTCGGTCTGCCCGCCCGGCGCGCCGTTGGTGAGCGCCAGGTTCTGGTCGAAGAGTTTGAAGGAGTTCGCCAGGGTAAGGAAGAGGCAGATGGTAATCGAGGGCATGACCATGGGGATGGTGACGTGGCGCAGCATCTCCCATTTGCTCACGCCGTCGAGCTCGGCGGCCTCGATGAGCTCTGGCGGAACGTTCTGCAAGCCCGCGATGTAGATGATCATCATGTAGCCCACGAGCTGCCAGTTGAGAAGCATGATAAGGCCGGCGTAGCCGAACTTCCAGTCCGCGCTGATCGTCGTGGCGTAATGCGAGAGCACCGCGTTAATCATGGTCTGCCAGGTGTAGCCCAGCACGATGCCGCCGATGAGGTTCGGCATGAAGAAGACCGTGCGGAAGAAGTTGGTGCCCTTGAGCTTGCGTGTGAGCATCCACGCGAGCATGAAGGAGAAGAAGTTGACCGTGATGACGGAGACGATGACGACGAGGACCGTGAAGAGGAACGCGTCGATGAAGCCCTCGCGTTCAGAGAAGGCCTTGGTGTAATTGCTCAGGCCGACCCACTTGGCGTTGGTGATGGTGGTGAACTTCGTGAACGACAGGAAGAAGCCGATGACGAAGGGCACGAGGAATGCGATGAGGAACGCGAGGAGGGTGGGCAAGACGAAGACTGGAAAGTACTTCTTCAGTGTTGCTTGCATGAATATCTCACCTAATTTGGTTGGTATGTGAGGGGCTCTGCGGCGAGCCTGGAGTCATTCGCAGGAGAATGTGCTGGTGCTTTCCTGCCGTAGGTGGCGGGAAGGAACCAGCACACGCCCCTGCGCCGCGCCACCAGCCGGCAATGGGGGTCAGCGACGCGGGTAGGTTCCGAGGAGGCGGCCCGGTAGGGTTTTGGGCCGCGGCGTATTAGGTATGCGGGCGGGTGAGCCTGCTCGCCTACTCAGTCCAGTTGGCTTCCTTCTCGGCCTTCCAGTCATCCTTGAACTGGGTGACGACGTCCTCCCACTTCATGGTGCCGGAGGCGTACTGGCTCAGCGCCTGGCCGAAGTCGTCCTTGAACTGCTGGGACGGGAAGTACTGGAATGCCCACGGGATGGTCGTAATGTCCTTGTTGGAGATGGACTCCTGGATCTGCTTGGCCAGCGGGTCATTCGGGGTGTCGGTCTCGCTGTAGGAGTTGAACGGCGCGACGAAGCCCAGGTCGTTGATGACGTGCTGCTTGCCCTCATCAGAAGTAAACAGCCAATCGACGAAATCCTTGGTGGCCTGCTGGTCGGCATCGGAAGCATTGGCGTTTACGCCGAGGTAGTTCTCCGTGCCCACGTTGAGTCCGAAGTCCTGCTCATTCGGCAGGCCCATGTACATGGGCAGGAACTTGATCTTGTCTTCCTTGACCACGTTGCCCTTGGTCTCGGAAATCTGGGACCATGCCCAGTTACCGTTCTGGACCATCGCGGCCTTACCCTGTGCGAACTCGGCCATGGAGTCGGAGACGGTCTTCGCCGGGGCCAGGGTCTTCTCCACGGTGGAGTCGGTGAGGTACAGGTCGAAGAGGTTCTTGTACTCGTTGGAGTACTTGAACTCGACCTCCGTCTTATCCTCGACGCCGTCGTCCTGGAACTCCTGCCAGATCGGTGCGTTGGCCAGGTGGGTCTGCCAGCGCCAGTCCTCGCCCGGGGTAAGCGAGGTGGAAGCGAAGGCGCCCTCGATGCCGAGCTCGCCCTTCTTGGCCTGCATGTCGTCCGCGACTTCCTTGAGCTTGTCGAAGCTCGTGATTTCGTCCGTGGACTTGATCTTCGCGCCGGGCAGCGCGATGTACTTGTCGAAGATCTCCTGGTTGATGATGATGCCGAAGCCCTCGACGGCGAACGGCACGCCCTTCGTGGTGCCCTCGTCATCCTGAAGCGCCGGGACGTCCTCGGTGAGCTCCTGGGCAATCTTGGTGTCAGACATGTCAGCCATGTAGTCCTGCCACGTGATGAAGCCGGCGGGGCCGTTGACCTGGAAGAGAGTCGGGGCTTCATCCTTGCCGATTTCTGCCTTGAGCGTTTGCTCGTAGCTTCCCGATGCCGCCGTGACGACCTTGACGGGCACTCCGGTGCTCTCGGTGTACTCCTTGGCGATCTCCTGGTAGGCGGCGTCCTGCTCCGGCTTGAAGTTCAGGAAGTAGACGGAGCCGGAGTCATCCCCCGAATCGCCCGACGAGCAGGCAACGAGGGTGGTGGTGGCGAGCAGAGCGCTCAGGGAGATAGATGCGATGCGAGTAAGACGCTTCATCGGGTCCTCTTTCTAGGTGTGAAGCCCTACCCTGATGGTGCCGATGTTCGGCGGGCAAGGCTACGGAATGCCTGTGGAGTTATCCCCTGGTGGTCGCGCGGGAGCCTGAGTCAAGCTCGTCACTGGTCCTAACCACCGGGGTGGCGTCGTAGTACCTTGCCGCGGTGTGGACATGTCCAATGGTGACGATGCCCAGCCTTGTGTCCGTGAGTGTGGACTTTTCTGGTGTCCAAGGTGCTACTGACCTCAACAATCAGCTTAGTGATTCTATTGAGCTGGGCCAAACATGAATGTAACATGCGCGGTATTTTGTGACATGTTGCATAGGTTAACACAGTTAACTGCCCCTCATATAGGGGGGTGAACGGGCATAAACGGTCAATGCTCGGTGTAAATTCGCGTCTGAAATCTTTTATACGGAGCGGAACGGTCCCATCCGGAACAAATCCCACCGTCCTGCGGTAGTGTCCACTTTCCTGCAGGCTATATCCTAAGGCGGCGTCGTCACTCCGGGTCACTCCGAGAGGGGTGGCTGGAGAAGCCGCGCCTCATCACGGCGGCTGGGTAGGACCGTCATGAGATAGGACTGCGTGGCCTCGGCCAAGGGCACGGCGGCGCCGCGATGCTCGGCCATGAACCACCTGTGGTCCGAAATTTCGTGGAAGAGCTGCGCAGGCTCGAGCTTGAAGCGTGCGTCTTCCGGCACGGCGGCGATGGTCGGCTCGTATTCCTCCGTGAGCCAACGGTGCGCCGCCTGCTCGAGGCTCGCCGTTTCGGCGCATTCCAAGGCGCGGAAGGTGCGGATGGCCCCCAGCAGGCGCTGTGCCTGGTGTTCCTCCGCCGACAGGCCGGTGAGCTCGAGGAGCAGGCGATGGTGGTGCCCAGGCGATACGACAACGGGCCGGAGTGTGACGTTCGCGCGGTCGGCCTCGGTCTCGACGCGCAACTCCCCCACGTCGAAGCCGAGGCTCGCCAGCCTTTCGACACGTTCGGTAATCCGCCACGGTTCGCCCGCGTCAATGGCTTCTTCCGCCGTGAGCTCACGCCACAAGTCCTCGTAGGACGACTCCACAAGCGTGCCCAACGCGATGACGTCGATGTCCTCGGCGAGGTACCCGCCTGCCTGGAGGTCCATCATTTCGCCGATGATGTTGACGCGCGCGATGTCGAGGTCGTAGGCACGGCGGGCATCAGAAAGCTGGGCCTGGAACTCCCCGGTCTCGGCGTCGACGAGGTAGGCCGAGTAGGTGTCTGCGTCGCGCCGGAAAAGCGTGTTGGACAGGGAGACGTCGCCCCAGTAGAACCCCAGGAGGTGCAGGCGCACGAGCAGGACGGCGAGCGCCTGAATGAGTTTCTCCGGCTGGCCCGGCACCATGTCCTGCGAGAAGAGCTCGCGGTAGGGCAACGAGAATTCAAGGTGTTCCGTAATGAGCGCCGCCGTGAGCTCGCCATCGCGCGGGTTAACGGGCTGGCGGCCGGTGATGACGGCGACCGGTGCCACTGCCGGGGCGCCCACGCGCTGGAGTTCGCGCAGCATCTTGTACTCGTGGTGAGCCGTGCGCACGCCAATCTCCTTAACAGCCACGACGCCGGTGCGCGCGTCGACCCCCTGCGTCGGCGCGGCGCCGAGCTCGATAAACCGCACCACGTGGCGCGAAATGCCGCGTGGCAGGGCCGTGATGAGCTCGGCTGGCCACTGCTCCAGCGGCACGCCCCAGGGCAGGGTAAGTAGCGCCGCCGCATAGGTCGACGACGTAATATTCATGGATTCGCGCACGGCGCCCTCCTTTGCGCTTCAGGGCAGGGGTTGCTTACGGTAGGCGGCGACCCGTCGAGGCGGAGAAGTTGTGCTGGCCGCCCTCGACGATGCGCGCATGGAAGACGCTGCCCGGCGCCGGCGCGGTGTTCGGTGCCGAGCGCACGACGATCTGGCCGGACTCGGCGACGTCTTCGGCGCTGGAGCCTAGGTCGCCATCGCCCACGAGCTTGCCGTAGAGGTACGAGTCCGAGCCGAGCTCCTCGACGAAGTCGAGCTGGATCGGAATAGAGTGCTCGGTGGACTCGCCCCCGCCGATAATCTGGAGAGCCTCCGGACGGAAGCCGATGGTGATCTTGTTGTTGTCCTCCGGCACCATGGCATCGAGCGTCTCGCGCGAGAGCTTAATGTGCGCCTCGCCCGAGGTTGCCACGCCGTCGGCGCCCACGGTGAAGGTGCCCAGGTTCATAGCCGGCGAACCGATGAAGCCGGCGACGAAGACGTTGTCCGGGCGGTCGTAGAGTTCCCGCGGGCTGCCCACCTGCTGGAGGTAGCCGTCCTTGAGCACCGCGATACGGTCGCCCATGGTGAGGGCCTCGGTCTGGTCGTGGGTGACGTAGACCGTCGTCACGCCCAGCTTGTGTTGGAGGGCTGCAATCTGAGTACGGGTCTGGACACGCAGCTTCGCGTCCAGGTTGGACAGCGGTTCATCCATGAGGAAGACTTGCGGGTTACGCACGATGGCACGGCCCATGGCCACACGCTGGCGCTGACCACCGGACAGGGCCTTGGGCTTGCGCTCGAGGAACTCCGTAAGGCCCAGGGTCTTCGCGGCCTCGTCGACGCGGGCGTTGATTTCCTCCTTGGACTTTCCTGCGATCTTCAGGGCGAAGCCCATGTTGTCGCGGACCGTCATGTGCGGGTAGAGCGCGTAGTTCTGGAAGACCATGGCGATGTCGCGGTCGCGGGGCGCGACGTTCGTGACGTCCTTGTCGCCGATGTAGATATTGCCGCTGGTGACCTGCTCCAAGCCGGCGAGCATGCGCAGCGTGGTCGACTTACCGCAGCCGGACGGGCCGACGAGGACGAGGAACTCCCCGTCTGCGATTTCCAGGTCAAATTCCTTGACCGTGGGCTCCGCGGCCCCCGGGTAGGTGAGCGAGGCCTTCTTGAATGAAACGGTTGCCATGAGTTTTCTGTCCCTCCATCGGCAGGTACGTGCCGAACGATCCGTAGTGTGGGTGGCGTCGCACTCCGATTGATGTACGACCTATCCTCGAGCCTAGCACTGTGACTCGCTCAACCTGAATATCGCGCGGTGTCACATATCTCACCGTCCTGGCGGTATAAAAAATCCCCGAACGAGTGCCCGGGGAATTCTGCGCAGTGCGCTGTTACTTCTTGTTGAGTTCGTGCTCGACGAGCTTGCGCATCTCGCCAAAGAAGCCGACGAGGTAGTCCTTCTTCTTGCCCACCTTGGTACCCAGATCCAGGTCCTGGATCATGCGCTTGCCCACGGCGCCGAAATCGTTGACGTAGCCCTCGACCTGGTCGCGGCGGTGCGCGACTCCCCACTTGGTGACCTCGGCGAGGGAATCCTTGACAAAAGAGCCGTCGAGCTTGGACTCGCCCAGCTCGCGCTCGGTGAAGGTAATCGGCACCTCGCGCACGTCGTAGCCAGCGCGGATGGCGCGGTTGGCGACGTCGACCTGGAAGATGTAGCCCTTGCGGGACAGATCATCGAAGTCGAGGAACTCAAGCAGCTCACGGCGGAAGGCGCGGTAGCCTGCCGTCATATCGGACAGGCCAGCGCCGAGCGCCATCGAGATGTAGACGTTGCCCAGGCGCGAGAGTAGCTGGCGGTTGACCGGCCAGTTGACGGTCTTGCCGCCCGGCACGTAGCGCGAGCCAATGACGAGGTCGGCGCCCTTCTCGATCTCCTCGAGGAGCAGGTGGAGTTCCTCCGGCGCGTGGGAGCCATCGGCATCCATCTCGCACAGCACCTGGTAGTCGCGCTCGAGACCCCACTCGAAACCGGCGAGGTAGGCACCCAGCAGGCCGCCCTTTCCCTCACGGTGGAGGACGTGCAGGCGCGCGTCCTCGGCGGCGAGCTGGTCTGCGGCCTTGCCCGTGCCGTCCGGTGAGTTGTCATCGACAATGAGGATGTGGACCTGCTGCAGGGCCTTACGGACACGGCCCGTAATGAGCGGCAGGTTCTCGAGCTCGTTGTACGTCGGGATGATGACGAGCGTCTTCTCCAGGCGCTCCGGTGCAATGGTGGTCATGAATTCTCCTCGTTAGTTTTCTGCGTGCGCGGGAGGCGGTTGGACCGCCACGCGGCGGCGACCGCGGCGAGGCCGATGAGAACGGCCACGGCTTGCAGTAACGCGCCATATTTTACCGCAGGCGTGATTCCTTCTCGCAGTGGGAGTTCCTCAATGAGATATTGTTGCTCGAAAATACCGGACTCCTGCGAGACCCGACCGTCTGGATGGACGATGGCGGATACGCCCGAGGTTGCCGCAACGACCACCGCGCGGTCCGTCTCGATGGCGCGCAGGCGGCTCATGGCGAGCTGCTGGAACGTCATATCCGAGAACCCGAACGTCGCGTTATTGGTCGGCGTGGCGAGAATCTGCGCACCGTTACGCACCGACGTGCGGTACGCCGCGTCGAACGCCACCTCGTAGCACGTGGCCAGTCCCACGGCGATGCCGCCCATGTGCACGACACCCGGCCCGTTGCCCGGCTTGAAATCTCCCGCCAGGTCCACCAGGTCCGTGATTGTGCGGAAGAAGCTGCGCCACGGCATGGTCTCGCCGAAGGGCTGGAGGTACTTCTTATAGTGGTGCTCGCCCACGGAGCCGTCTGCGTTGAAGACCTGCATGGTGTTGCGCTCGCCTACCTCGTCCACGGTGAGCGTGCCCACCACAATCGGTGCCCCCGCGGCCTGCACCGCGGATTGGATGAGCGCCATGGCCTCGGCGTCGCGGAAAGGATTGACGTCCGAGGAATTCTCGGGCCAAATATACAGGTCCACGTCAGGGTCAGCCTTCGCCGCCTTCGCCGTGGCCTGAACATGGTTCGCGAGCACCGCGCGGCGCTGCGCGTTGAAGTCGAGCCCCAGCCGCGGCACATTGCCTTGGATGGCCGCGACCTTCGTCGTCCCCACTGTGCGTCCTGGGTCGTTGACACCCAGCCCCGCCACGAGCCCCAGCACCACCGGCAGGACGACGGCCGCCGCAGCCCACGACTCGCGCCAGGCGTGCCGTAGCACTGCCAGGTAGAGCGCCGCTACGCCCGTACCCACGAGTGCCGCCGCGAGCGAGACGAGCGCTGTGCCGCCCCATGCCGCGAGGTTCGCCAGCGGGCCATTCATCTGGCCCCAGGCCAGCCGCACCCACGCAAAACCGCCGAAAGGCACCGAGGAACGCAGCAGCTCAATCGCCAGATAGAAGAACGGGAAGCCGAGCCAGCCCCAGCGCCAGCGCGCGAGCAGTACGGCGCCGGGCGTGAGCAGCAGCGCGTAGACGGACAGCCACAGCGCGAGCGCGACGTACGGCATTGTGCCCACCAGCTCGCCAATCCAGGGCAGCATGAGCAGGTATTGCGTGAGCGCATGGACAAAGCCGATGAGGGCGGCTCGGCCGGCGCGCACAGGCACGCCGCGCCAAGGCACGCACGAGAGCCAGAGCATGCCGATGCCCCCTAGCCCCGCCCACCATAATCCGTGCGGTTCGTAGGAAAAATAGACGGCGACGCCGGCCAACGCCGCAAGCAGCAGGCGCGGGAGCAGCGTCGCCGTGGCCGAGAGGGCCGCGCGGAGTCTCACTGGGCGGTGCCCTTGGAGTTGCCAGGATCCTGCGGACGTCCGAAGTCCTCGGGATTGACGGACTCGCTCCAGCGATGGATTTCTTCTTCGTCGATGACCTCGTAGCCGCCGGAGCCGAACGTTCCGTACGAGTTGTGCTGCGCGTCCGGAATGGGCGATGCCTCGTAGATACGCATGCCCATGCGCTCGACGCCGCGCATGAAAGAAAAGCCCATGAGCTTGCGCGTGAGTGCACGCGTCGGCGGCAGGAGCAGCAGGATGCCCACGATGGCCGTGAGGAAGCCAGGAATGGACAGGAGGATGCCTCCGGCGATGGTGAGGCCCACGTTGCCCGCGAGCTTACCCGCGCCTTCTTGCTTCATATACAGCGCGCCGGAGGCCTTGTCCTGGACGATTTGGCGCGCCATGAGGCGGCGCACCTCCCACATGGCCACGGCCATGCCGAAGAACATGGTGACGAACAATGCGATGAGCGCCCAGCCGACGCCGAGGAGCTTGGCCACGCCGTAGAAGGCGAGCGTCTCGAAGACGAAGTAGGCGAAGAAGAACAGTGCTGGCATAGTGCCCACCAGCCTAGCGTCTGGAGGCGAGAGAATTCGCATAGCAACCCGCGCGTTCGCTGTCAGCGTGCGGCCGAGCACCCGAGCCGATACCGTCCCCGCGCGGCTGCGCCTTAGACTGGGACGCTATGAGCACTTCTACCCCATCGACCGTCCGCCTCGTGCCCACCGGCGCTGCTCTCCACTCGCCGGAGTGGCTGGCCCTCGCCGAGCTCGCCCGCACGCATGGCGACGGCCAGGTTTATCTCGGCACGCGTGGCACCGTGGAACTGCGCGGCGTGCAGGAGCCCGATGCCGCCCGCGCCGCCGCCCCGCAGACCCTCCAGGCCCCAGTCCCCGTTCTCCTTGACTCGCTCGATCTCGCCGCCGTGGAGATGGCCGAGCACGTTGGCGCGGCGCTGGACGATCTCTTCGCCGGCCGCTACGCCATCGACTTCGAGCCGGACGGTGGTGCCTTTGGTTCCTCCCCGGGCTTTGTCCTCGATCCGAAGGTCCGCCCCGACCCCGACGATGAGGACGCCGCTGAGTACGCGGACCTCATCGCGCTCATCAGCCCGGCACGCCGCGCGCTGGCACGTCGCGATGCCGCGGACCCGTTCGTTGTAGGCGTCGGCTCCCCCACAGGTGATGTGCATCGTCACCGCCCGCACCTGCTCGTCGCACCGGCGAAGGACCAGACGGTCTATACCCCGCGCGGCGAGCACCGCACCCCGGTGGAGATGCAGGGCGCTACCGCGCGCATGCTCCTCGACAACCTCGTCGAGGAAGCCCTCGCGTTGCTCGCAGGCGACGCCGACGCGGGACAGGGGCCTGCCACCCCGCCGGTGCAGGAGGCGAAGAACCCGCCCATCGGCTGGTTCGAGGAGCATCTCCCCGACGGTCATGCGGCCCTCGGCGCCGCGCTTCCCGAGGGCTCGATGCCTGCCGAGTACGCCGAGATGATCGGCCGCATGGACGTCGACACGGTGCTCACGCCGTGGGGCGGCGTCGTCTTCCCTGACCTGCCCGTCGCTGACGCAGACGTCGTGGTCCGCTTCCTCGCCCCACGCGGCTTCGTCTTCGACATCAACTCGCCGCTGCTCTAGGTTCCTCGCCATCCCAGCGAACGAAACCCCACCCACACTCGCCGATCGTGTACAAATTTCGCGAGAGTCGGTGGGGTTTGGTCCGGCTAGCGGGGCATGTGCCGCCAGAGTGGGCGCGGAACGCAGCGCATGACCCAGGCCAGCAGCCGCAGCGCGCCCGGAATCCACAGCGTGCGGCTGCGCCCCGAATCCATCGCCCGCACGACCGCGCGTGCCACGACGTCCGGCGTGACCGAGAGCGGCGCCGGCTTCATGCCCGTGGTCATCGAGCCGATGACGAAGCCCGGACGCGCCGTGATGAGTGCCAGCGGCCCGCCATGCAGCCGGTCCGCGAGCCCCTGACAGAACGCGTCGAGGCCTGCCTTCGTCGAGCCGTAGACGTAATTCGCCCGTCGGGCGCGCCAGCCTGCAATCGACGAAAACGCCGCGATGTGGCCCGACTCCATGATGTCGGCGAGCACCGTGAGCATGGATACCTGCGCTGCGTAGTCGATGGTCGCTATCTCCGCCGCATGCGCCTCGTCGTGTTCCGCCCGCTCCTGGTCGCCCAGGATGCCGAACGCTACCACCGCAGTCGTCACGGGACCGGCGAGCTCGACGGCCTGCTCCACCACACGACGGTGCGCGGCAAGGTCCGCTGCATCGAAGTCGATAATGTACACGGCCGTGGCGCCGCGCGCCGTGAGTTCGCGCTGCAGCGCCTCGAGTCCATGCGAGCCGCGCGCAGCCAGCACCACCGGGCGCCCTAGTGCGAGCAGCCGGGCGATCTCCCCGCCAATGTCGCTGCGCCCGCCGAGGATCAGCACCGCTCCCATTAGCGCAGCTCCCGCGGGCAGGCGTTAAGCGACTCACAGCCGTCCGCCGTCGTCACCACGATGTCTTCCAGGCGCATGCCCCACGTACCCTCGAGGTAGATGCCTGGCTCGATGGAGAAGGTCATGCCCTCCTCAAGCACGAGCTCATTGCCCGCGAGAAGGAACGGCTCCTCGTGGACCGAGAGACCAATGCCGTGGCCCGTGCGGTGAAAGAAGGCGTCGCCGAAGCCCGCCTCGGCTATCACGGAGCGTGCGGCGGCATCGACGTCCTGGGCGCGCACGCCCGGCGCGGCAAGCGCCCGCGCCGCTGCTTGTGCCTCGGCGAGGATGGCGTAGGCGTCGCGGAAGGGGGCATCGGCAAGCTCGGGCCCACCCACGACGTAGGTGCGGGTGCAGTCCGAGTGGTAGCCCGCGCCGAACGTGCCTCCGATGTCGACGACGACCGGCTCGCCCTCGGCCAGCACGCGGTCCGAGAAGCTGTGGTGCGGATTCGCGCCGTTGGGCCCAGAGCCGACGATGATGAAGTCGACGGAGACGTGCTCAGCGAGGATGCGCTCCTCGATATCCGCGGCGACCTCGCGCTCCGTGCGGCCAGCGCGCAGCAACTCCGGAACGGCTTCATGGACGCGGTCGATGGCGGCCGCCGCCCCGCGCAGCTGCTTGAGCTCCGCGTCATCCTTGCGCATGAATAGTTCTGAAAGCGCCGTCGACGCCAGTGAGAGCTTCGCGTCCGGCGCGTGTTCCTGGAGCTTAAAGAGGTGGTCCGCGGTGAGCGACGCCGAGACCGCGAGCCGCGCGTAGCCGGCCTCGCCCAGCGCGAGCCCGTACGGGTCCTCGCCATCGGCCCACCCGGAAAGCTCCACGCCCATCTCAGGCACGGCCGTGGACTGCAGCTCGAGCACATCCGTCTGCGGCGCGACGAGACGCGGCGTCCCCTCGGCCGGGATGACCAGCGCGGTGAGGCGCTCATTGGAGGTCATCCACGAGCCAGTGAGGTACGCGAAATCCGGGCCCGTCGCAGCAAGTAGCGCGTCGAGCCCCTGCGCGCGCAGGACCTCCTGGGCACGTGCCACGCGCGCGGCGTAGACGGACGGGGCAAAAGGTTTAATCTCATGCGACATGCTGGTTAGTTTAATCGCGGTACTGTCGTGGGAATGAACACCTCTCCCCTGCCCGTCGTGCGGCTCACGCGCGCCGGGAGCTACTGCTCGGGCACCCTGGTTGCCCCGGACCTGCAGCCGCACGCGTACGTGGCGCCGCGGCTTGTGCTCACGTGCGCACACTTCTTCCGGGAACCTGGGCCGTACCGCGTCACACGCGCCGGGGTCTCTGCCCGCGTTTCCGCCGTGCGCGTCATCAACGGCACGGATCTGGCGCTCGCCCTCCTTGACCGTCCCGCCGGTCCGCGCGCGGTGCCGGGCCTGCTGCGCGACCGGGTGCGGCTGGGCCAGACCACGTGTACCCGCGGCTTTGGCGGGCGCGCACTCGACGTGCACGACTACCGCGGCCTGCTCGTCGCGACGCTGCCTTGGGCCGTGTCCCGGGACGGGCTCACACGCGTGCGCCACGGCGCGCTCGTGGCGCATGGCGCGGTCAAAGGCGATAGCGGCGGCCCCGTCCTCCTCGGCGACACGGTGGCGGGCGTGCAGTCGCTCGTCCTCGATCCGTTCGGCACGAACCTCGGCCTGGCGACCGTGAGTCTTGTCGCACCCCATCTTCCGTCGCTGCGCCGCGCAGCCCGGGCACTCCTCCTTATGAAAGGCGCCCATGCCTGACGCCGATCATTACTCCCACCTTCTGGATGAACCGCACCGTCGACGAGGCCGCCGCAGCGCTCGACTATTACCTGGAGACCTTCCCCGACTCTCGCGTGGTGACCCGTTCCTTTGCACAGCCCGGCCGGGTGCCTCGTTCTTCGCCACGGCTGCCGATGCCGCCCAAGCGGCCGCGTCGTGGCACGAGTGCCTCAGCGCCGACCCAGCGCGCGGCCAGCATGGCTGGATGGTCGACCCCTTCGGCGTGACGTGCCAGATTGGCATCGCCGGCGAGGACGCCTAAGAAATCCGTTCAGACCGTGGTCGAGCGCTGCGAGGGGCTTATCCGTGTGGGAGGGATTTCCGGCGGCTTAGGCGCCGATGGCGACGACGCCGCGCTGGATGGCGTCGATGGCGCGCCGGGCGTTGGCGCGGATTTCGTCCTCGTAGCCAGTCTTGGCGATCTGCTGGAGAAGATCAACGACCTGGCGGCACCAGCGCACGAAGTCGCCCGGCGTGAGTTCGGCGCCGGACTCGTTGGCCGCGGCCATGCAGTAGCCCAGCGGGGCGCCCGCGGTCCACTGGTGGATGGCGAGCGAGAAACCCGCGTCCGGCTGGCGCGTGAGCGGCAGGCGGTGGCGCTCCTCGTCGGCGATGAGCTCGGTGTAGATGCGCACAGTGGCGTTCATGGCGTCGGCCATGGGCTCCGTGGCGGCCTCGGGCTCGCCGGAGGTGGCCTTGCGGTTTTCAAAGATGCACATCGAGGCCACGCCAGCGAGTTCCGCAGGGTCCAGGTCGTTCCAGATGCCGCGCTTGAGACACTGCGCGACGAGGAGGTCGGCGTCGGAGTGGATGTGTGCCAGGCGGTCGCCCTCGTCCGTGACGAGCGGGCGGCGGTCGTCGCCGAAGCCTTCGAACTCGACGTAGTCCATCTCTGCAAGCAGCTCCACGATGCGCGTAAACGTCGTGCCTAGGGTGTCGCGCGCCGTGGAGACAACGCCCTTGAGCTTGGCGAGCTCGGACTCGCGGCGGGTGAGCTTCGCCGCGAGGCGCGCGAGCTGCTCGCGGTCGGCCGCTGGCCACGCGTGCACGGGGTGCTGGCGGATGGCGTCGCGCAACTCCCCCACCTTTTTGCTGGGCCGGTTGCGCGTTGTCATTTTCATTTTGCGCGGCCGATCGTAGTGGTTGCGGCGGAACTGGTCTTGGAAGAACTTTGTGTGGCGGCGCGGGTTCTTATTCATGCCGCGCGGAATGCGCATGTGGCCCACGACGATGGGCGGATTGCCAATGCCAGAGGCATCGATGCGCCCCGACCAGCCCTGCTCCGTCGTCACCCACGGGCGCGGGTCCTGCGCCTGGTTCGCTGGCGTGTTGACCACGGCGAGGATGGGGTGCTTGCGCCCAGCCATCGCAATGACGTCGCCGAGCTGCAGGCGCGCGAGCACCTTAACTACCTCGACGTTGCGCTGCGCCGTGGAATCCTTGGCGGCCTTGCGCTCCTCGCCTGTAAGTTTATGGCGCAGGTCCGTGTATTCGCCCAGTAATTCCGCGGGGTCCTCGTCGTCGCGGGTGGGCGGGGCGAGGGCGGAGACGGCACTGGCAAGCTCCGTACGGAGTTCGCGCACGCGCTGCTCGGCGCGCTCGATTTCTGCGGCCTCCTCGACGACGGAACCATCTGCCTGGAACTGGGCGAAGGAGCGCTCGATAAGGCGCAGCGAGTCGTCGAAGCCCATGAGCCCCAGCAGATTGATGGCCATGTTGTAGCCGGGCGTGAACGTCGAGTCGAGCGGGTACGTGCGCGTGGAGGCCAGGCCGGCGACGGCGTGCGGGTCCATGGCTGGGGTCCACTGGACGACGGCGTTGCCCAGTGTGTCGATGCCGCGGCGGCCCGCGCGTCCTGTGAGCTGCGTGTACTGGCCTGGCGTAAGGTCGACGTGAGCCTCGCCGTTGTACTTAATGAGTTTCTCCAGCACGACCGTGCGCGCCGGCATATTGATGCCCAGTGCAAGCGTTTCCGTAGCGAAGACGGCGCGGACGAGCCCCTTGACGAAGAGCTCTTCCACGATGTGGCGGAACGCCGGGAGCATGCCGGCGTGGTGGGCGGCGAAGCCGCGCGAGAGGGCCTCCCGCCAGCGCTTGAAGTCGAGGACCTGGAGGTCTTCTTCCGGGATGCCTTCGACGCCTGAGTTGACGATGGCCTTGATTTCCTCAGTCTCCTCCGGGCTGGTGAGCACCATGCGCGAGCGTAGGCACTGATATAGCGCACCGTCGCAGCCCGCGCGGGAGAAGATGAACGTAATCGCCGGCAGCATGTTCTGTGCTTGGAGTACCTTGAGGACTTCCGGGCGTCCTAGCGGGCGATAACGGTCCTGCTGGCGGGAGGCTCCGGAGCGCCGCGGCGCATGGTCCTCGCCGTGCTTGGAGCGTGAACGGAAGGACGCGCCGGAGCGATAATCTGCGCGGCCGTCATCCGTGTCGCCCGCCTCAAGGCGCTGGATGCGGTGTGCGAGCTCGCGGTTGACCTGGCCGCCGGACTCGGGCTCGAAGAGCGGGTAGATCTTGCGGCCCACGAGCATCCACTGATCCAACGGAACGGGACGGTGCTCGGAGACGATGACCTTCGTGTCTCCACGGACGGCGGAGAGCCACTCACCGAATTCCTCAGAGTTGGACACGGTAGCGGACAAGCCCACGACGTTGACCGCGGGGTGCAGGTTGAGGATGACCTCCTCCCACACGACGCCGCGTGAAGCGTCTGCGAGGAAGTGGATTTCGTCCATGACCACGTGCGTGAGTCGATCGAGCGCCGGTGACTCCGCGTAAATCATATTGCGCAAAACCTCGGTGGTCATGACGACGATCTCCGCGCTGCCGTTGATGGAGACATCGCCGGTGAGCAGGCCCACGGCGTCCTCGCCGTGCTCCGCGACGAGGTCGTGATACTTCTGGTTGCTCAGCGCCTTAATCGGCGTGGTGTAGAAGCACTTCGTGCCCTGCGAGAGCGCCAACGAGACGGCGAACTCGCCGACGATGGTCTTGCCAGCGCCGGTAGGCGCACAGACGAGGACGCCATGGCCCTCCTCGATGGCGCGGCAGCCCTCCACCTGGAACGGATCGAGCGGATGGGAAAGTCCAGCGGCGAAAGCCTCAAGGTGGGTGGTAGTCATATCTGCTCACCCTACACGGCAGCCCCGCGCCGCGCGGGCTTAGAGTACGTCGTCAAAGATGCTCGGGCCTGCCGATGCGCCCCCGTCCGGCGTTTGTCTCCCCTGCGGCGTCTGCTGGTGGGGAGCCTGTTGGTTCGGCGCTTGCTGCTGCGGTGCCGGCGGCATCATGCCGGGCTGCGGGCGTCGCTGGGTGCTGGCTTGGCGCGCGGGTACCGGCGGTTGCTGCATCTGCTGAGGAGACTGGGGCGGCAGGCCCTGCTCGCGGCGGACCTGGGCGCGGGAGTAGCCGGAGCTGGAGGGAGCGACAGGCGCGGGGGCATCGACGGGCTGGGGTGCTTCAAGTCCCGCGGAGCCAATGGGGCCCGATGCGCTGATGGGGCCGGAAGCCTGCTCGTCGTCGAGGTCCATCCACTCGGGGCGCTCGCGGTTGCGGCGCTTGTCGTTGATGCGGCAGAACTGGAAGGCGATTTCGACGAGGAGGCACACGGCGGTGCCCATGGTGACCATCGCGATGGGTTCGCCGCCCGGGGTGAGTACCGCCGCGAAGATCATGACGATGACGATGATGAGGCGACGCTTGCCCTGGATGGCGGTGTACGCGAGGATGCCCAGGATGTTGAGCATGACGATGACGAGCGGTACTTCGAAGCTGATGCCAAAGATGACCAGCATCGCAAGGAAGTAGTTGTAGTAGTCGCCGCCGGAGAGCGCGGTGGTCTGGAATTCGTCGCCGACGGAGAGGAGGAACTCGAGGCCCTGGCTCATGACGAAATAGGACAAGAAGGCGCCGGCGAGGAAGAGCAGGACGGCGAAGAAGACGAAGATATAGGTCCAGCGGCGTTCGTTCTTGTGCAGGCCGGGCACGACGAAGGCCCAAACCTGGTAGAGCCAGAACGGCGAGGAGATGACGAGGCCCGCGAGCGCGCCGACCTTGAGACGCAGCATGAACATCTCAAAGGGCTTGGTGGCCAGCAGGCGGCACTCGTTGTCGTTGGTAAACGAGGCGCGAAGGTTCGCCGGCAGGTCGCAGTAGGGTCCGCGCAGGAAGTCGCCGAGGCTTGGCCAGCCGAACGGGGCCTGGGCATACCAGTAGAAGCCCACGATGGTGCCGATGCCGATGAAGAGCACGGCGAAGAAGAGGCGGCGCCGCAGTTCCTGGAGATGCTCGACGAGCGTCATGTCCCCCGTCGGGTTCTTCGGCTTACGCGCCGCGCGCAGACGCGCGAGGGCACCCGCGCGTTTCGCGCCACGGGGGCTCTGCGGACGCTGCGGGTCGGAACCGGGGTTCGGGGCTGTGGTCATGGAGGGCAACCTTTATCTTCAACACAGGAGGCGCCCACGGTCACCGGGAGTCGCGGTGACGATGAGCGCCGTTAAGCATGCCTAGGCCTGAAGCTCTAGGCGAGAGAACTGGAGCACGCCTGCCTTAGGCGTTCGGGTTCTGCTGTTGCTGCGGCGCCTGGCCGTAGTCGCCGCCCTGGTAATTGCCAGTAGAGCCGTAGTTGGGCTGCTGCGGCGGCAGTGGTTGCTGGGCCTGGGGCTGCTGCGTGAAGTTCTGCTGCGCGGTCTGCTGGAACTGCTGTTGGCCCTGCGGGAGCTGGTTCTGCTCGAGGTCGCTCGAGGGACGATCATTGTCGTTGTTCATCTCGTTGACCTCAGACTTGATGATGCGCATGGAGCGACCCAGCGAGCGGGCCAAGTCCGGCAGCTTCTTCGCACCGAAGAGCAAAACGATGATGAGGACGATGATGATAATCTCGGGAGCGCCAATCCTGCCCATTGCAAGACCTCTTTCAGTGGTAGTTAATCCGGCGGCGTCATGACGGTGTCGACGACCGGGGTGAAACGTTTATTGAGTATAACGGGCGCGGGCCGCAGACGCGGCGCGAGCAACAGCATCAACCAACTTTTGGGGGCCAATTACCCGCAATCTGTCAGCTTGCCCCAAGCAAAAACGCACCATCCATTCCTCGGAGGCGACGGGCATCGTGGCGCGCACCCAGCCGTCGGAGGCGGTAGCCAGCTGCGGCAGCGGGTCATCGATGGGCGCGTCATCCGGATCGTCCGGGTCGTAACCGTCATCGTCAGCGCCGGAGAGCTCGGCATCGAGGGCAGCCGAATCCACGACGCGTGCGAACTCACCCTCGACAACGCGGTCATCCGAGTCGACGATGTGGAACTCAATGTCATAGTGTTCGGCCAGCCACGTGGCATCCGGGTGGATGTCGAGGACAGCCTCTTCGTAGCGGTCATAGCCGAAAGGATCCTCGGCATCGAACTTGAGCTCGTCCTTGTGCGGCGTGGCGGGCGTGTCGAGCACCTGCAGGTCGCGCATGCGGTCGAGACGGAACGTGCGGTGAGCGCCGCGGTCCTCTTGCCACGCGATGAGGTAGCTCTCCCCCTCCCGGACATAGATTTGGGCGGGCGAGACGGTGCGGTGCGAAGTGGTATCGCTCGAGGCGGCCCAGTACGTGAAGGCAACTTGGACGCCGTCGCGGAGGGCATCGGCAAGCTGGGCTTGCAGGGGCGACTCGACAGGGTCGGGCTCCGCGGCGGAGTCGTAGATGCCCACGCCGCGCTCGTCGAGGACGGCACGCAGCTTGGCCGCGGCGGAGCGCACGGCGTCGGCGTCGACGAGGCCCGGGATGGCCTCGAGGGCCTCGAGGCTAAGGAGGAACGTACCGGCCTCCGTGGGGGTCAAGCGCAGCGGCTTGTCCAGACCCTGATCATTGAGGATATTGACGCCGCGGTAGTCGACGATGAGGTCGAGCATCTCTTCCGTGTACGAGCCAACGCCGGTGGTCGTGAGCGCGTCGAGGGCGCTCTTGACCTCTTTGGCATCCATGTTGAGGTCTTGGGCTGCTTCGAAGATGGACGCCTCCGGCTTATTGCGGAAGTACGGCACGAGGTTGAGCCACCGCACCAGGGTTTGGTTCTTATCGAGATTCGTGGACATGGCGATTAGTCCTCCTCGGTAGTGGTTGGGGCGGCCTGGAGCAGTTCGCGCACGCGCTCGCGCGCGGCGGCGGGCTCGAGGATATCGACTTCGGGCGCAAAACCGACGGCGGTGCGGGTAAGCCAGTCGAGCGAAACGCCCGTGAGCGCGTAGCGGCCGTCGGGGCGGCGGGTGCCGCGCACGGCGAGCTCCTGGGCGGTGCCTTCGGGGATCTCGAGGACGGCATCGATGAGGTCGTGCGGCTGCAAGATGTCCGCAACGATATCGTCGAGCGGCGCTGTGGGCTGGGTAAATTCGGGGCTCTTGCGCTGGAGGGCGACCTCGCGCAGGCGGGTGATGCGGAATGCGCGCGGGGCCTGACGGTCGATGTCGAAGCCGACGAGATAGACGCGGCCGCCCTGGGTCACCATGCCCCACAGATCCATCCGGCGCTTGGTGAGCGGCGTGGTGGGCGTGGCGCGGTAGTGGAAGCTGATGCGGTAGGAACGCTCGACGGCGTTGACGAGCATGTAGAAGTCTTCGGCGCGTAGACGATTGAGGTCGTTGGTGGCGAGGACGTGCTGAAGCGGGTGCTCCTCGGCGCCAGGAGCTGAGGTCACGCCGGCGGCGGCCATCTTGGCCCAGCCGGTATCGGAGTAGCGGGACAACTCGCCAAACTGGTTGAAGCCGCGGATGAGCGAGAGCGCGAGGGCCTCCTCCGCCGTAAACGAAATTTCCGGCAGGCGGTAGCTGTCCCGGTCGATGCGGTAGAGCGTGTTCTCGTCGCCGCCGCCAGAACGGCGATGGATAGGCACGCCCACGCGGTGCAGGTCCTTAGCATCACGCTTGAGCATGGTGCTGGGTTCTTTGGACTCGCTATAGCCTTCGACGTGTTCGATAATCCACGCGGCGGAGCGCTCCGGGTTGCGGCTATGCTCAGCCGCGCCAAGAAGCACGAAGGTGAGCCGGGTCATGCGTTCTACTGCGTCGTCGTACCGCGACATGGAGTGCCTTCCAAGAAAAGTGGTGGTGGGGAGCGTCGGTTATCCGTTATTCGGCAAGTTAACGGGCGTGTACGTCCATGTACTCTAGCAGCGCGTCGAGGCGCGCGTCCGCCGAAATGAAGGGATCGCTAAATTCCTCCACCCGCGCTTCGGGCCGGTTGACCTTCATGCGCGTCCAGTCCACGGTGTAGTTCGCGCCGGTCTCCTTCGCCTTGGCGAGGAATTGCCCGCGCATCCACGCGCGCGTGGTGGGCGGGGCGGTGTCGACGGCGCGGGTGATGGCGGCATCGGTGGTCCAGCGGTTAATGAGCCCGCGGGATTCCAGGACGGAGTACAGCCCGCGGCCCGGGCGGATGTCGTGGTACGTGAGGTCGACCTGCGCGAGCTTGGGATGGCCCCAGTCCCCGCCCAGGCGATCGCGGTAGCGCTCGAGGAGCTGGAGTTTGATGATCCAGTCGACGTCCTGTGCAACGTCGGACAGGTCGCCGGATTCCAGCGCGTCGAGGACGCGGCCCCACAGCTTAACCACGCGCTCGAGTTCGGTGCGCGGAGTGCCCTCGTCTGGGCGCTGCGCGAGCCACTCGACGGCGCGGGCGTGAAGCGCCTGCTGGACCTCGAGCGCGGTGATGGTGCCGCCGGACGCGAGCTCCAGGACCGTGCGGCCCGTGGTGTCGCGCGCAATGTCGCGGATCCGGGCGATAGGCTCGACGATTTCCAGGTTAGGCAGCTCGAAGCCGGCCTCGATCATCTCAAGCATGAGCAGCGTCGTGCCGACTTTCAGCGCGAACGTGGGCTCGGCCATGTTCGAGTCACCAACGATGACGTGCATGCGGCGGAAGCGTGCGGAGTCGCCGTGGGGCTCGTCGCGCGTATTGATGATCGGCCGCGAACGTGTCGTCGCGGAGGACACGCCCTCCCAGACCTGGTCCGCGCGCTGCGAGAGCAGGAACTGCGCAGGCTGGTCGCCCTTGGCCGGCTGGATAAGCCCGGCGCCGCAGATGAGCTGGCGGGTAATCATAAACGGCAGGAGCGCACGACCCAGGTCGCGCAGAACGAGGTCGCGGCCCACGAGGTAATTCTCGTGGCAGCCGTAGGAATTGCCCGCGGAGTCCACGTTGTTCTTAAACAGGTAGACCTGCGCGCCGGTGGCGTCCTCGGCCTGACGCGCGAGGCGGTCGACCATGACGTCCCCGGCGCGCTCGTAGGCGAGCAGCTGGCTCAGCGAGTCGCACTCGGCCGTGGCGACCTCAGGGTGCGAGCCCACGTCGAGGTAGAGACGCGAGGCGTTGGGCACGAAGACGTTCGACGAAGAATACTCGTCGATGACCGGGCGAAAGAGCTCGCGCGCGATCTCATCCGGGTGAAGTTGGCGGCTTCCCGCAGGTGTGCGCGCCGTGATGCCGTACTCCGTCTCCACGCCCATAATCCGGCGGTAATGCACGCTCATGAGGCTTACTGGCCGCCCTTTTGCACGTAGGAGCGCACGAATTCCTCGGCGTTGGACTCGAGCAGGCCGTCGATCTCGTCGAGCAAGTCGTCCGTGCCTGCCGTATTAATCTGCGCCTGGCTTGCCGATGCCCCCTCCAGGGCGTCGTCCTCGCCGGCACCGCCGCCAGAGATCTGGGATTGCTTGTCAGCCATGATTTCTCCTTGAGGTTGGGTTATAGATGACGATACTCGGGGTTGAGGCCAGCCTTGGCGAGCGCCCCCAGAAGGGCGTGGACATCGCCGGCGGGTGTGTCCTCGAGGGCCGCGATGATGTCAGGTCCCGTCGCGGCGTCGACCTCGTCGAGGTGGAACAGGGCGTAGCTGTCCTTCGCGCGCAGCGTGACGTTTTGCCAGCTGGCCGCGACGACGGCGTCACCGAACTTCTCGGTTACGCGACCCCGGAAGTAGGCGCGAGTCTCGCGCGGAGGGGTCACCGAGGCGCGCTCGAGTTCGGCGTCGGTGACGAGCGTGCGCATCTGGCCTTTGCGCACGAGCGCGTGGTAGAGCGACTTCGCCGGGTCGATATCCGCGTACTGGATGTCGATGGCCGCGAGCTTCGGGTTTTCCGGGTCCATGCCGCGGTCGAGGAAAGCCTTGATGAGTCGCCACTTGGCGACCCAGTCGAGCAAGTGCGCAGCTTTAAGCGGGTCCTCGGCGAGTAGGCCCGCTGCCTCGTCCCAGGCGGCGATGACCTTCTCGTCCGCCGCGGTACGCGGGGTGATGCGGGCGCGGTACTCCCCCAGCAGCTCCAGCGCCGTGAGTTCGCGGCCATCCCCCAGCACGAGACGGTGCGTCAAGGAGACGTCGTGGGAGACTGCGGCGACCTCGGAGACGGCATCGGCAAGCTGAAGGTCGGAAAAGTCCACGCCGTCCTCGATGGCGTCGAGGACGAGCGAGGTCGTGCCGAGCTTGAGCAGCGCCGAGGTCTGCGAGCAGTTCGCGTCGCCAATGATGACGTGGAGGCGGCCGAAGCGGCCGGCCTCGGCGTGGGGCTCGTCGCGGGTGTTGATGATGCCGCGGTTAAGCGTCGTCTCCAGCGAAATCTCTTGCTCGATGTAGTCCGCGCGCTGGGAAATCTGGAAACCCGGCCTGTCGCCATCGTGGCCTAGGCCCACGCGGCCGGCGCCGGTGAGCACCTGGCGCGCGACGAAAAATGGGATGAGTGCGTGCGCGAGCCGGTCAAAGTCGGTGTCCCGGTTATAGAGGTAGTTCTCGTGCGCGCCGTACGAGGCGCCCTTGCCATCGACGTTGTTCTTGTAGAAGCGCAGCGGCGGGCAGGGCTCGTGGCCCTGGAGGATGGAGTTGTTTTCTTCGTAGAGCTCGGCCACTCCGGCCAACGCGCGCCGCGCAAGCACGTCTCCAGCCGCGTCGTAGACCATCGCGTCCCACGCGCCGAGGCATTCCGGCGAGGAATACTCCGGGTGAGCGTGATCGACGTAAAAACGTGCGCCATTGCTGGGCACGACGTTGGCGACGCCGATGGCGTTGGGATCGACCACGGGCACGGTCTGGTAGCGCTTGAGATCAAAGCCGCGCTGATCGCGCAGCGGGTGTTCCTCGGCAAAATCCCAGCGCGAGCGCGCGGTGGTGTGCAGCGCGCCGTAGGCGACGACGGCGTGCGTTGAGGTGACGATGGGTGACAGCGCCGGGTTCGTGGTGCACGAGATGCCGTATTCGGTCTCCGTGCCCATAAAACGCGGGACGCGCGTGCTCTCTAGTTGCTGTGCCATGTCGGGCTCCTGAATCCGAGTAGTTCGACGCGTTCAATGGACCGGCCGCTGCGCGAGCCGTTGCCCGCGATGCGCGCCCACTCGTCCGGGTTCGTGGAGGTGGGCAGGTGCTCGCTTTCGGCCTGCTCGGCGGCGATGGCCTGGTGCAAGTGCGCGCTGGACATGGCGGCGGGCGTGCCAGCGCCGAGGGCCTCCTTGATGGCGAGCTTCTTCGCGCGCGAAATGATATTGGCGATCATCGCGCCAGAGACGAAGTCGCGGTAGTGCAGCACGCCCGGCTCGTCGACGCCCACGAAGTGCAGGGCGACGAAGGGACGGTCGGCGTAGAGCTCTCCCACCGCGGCGTCGATGAGATCGTCCACGGGCTGGGCATGCGGCACGGTGTCCGGGAAGTGGCGCGCGAAGATCTCGCGGGCGCCCTGCCGCGTCGGGCGGCTGACGCGAATCTTGATGTCGAGACGGCCCGGGCGCATGATCGCCGGATCAATGAGCTCTTCGCGGTTGGTCGCGCCGATGACGATGACGTTGCGCAGGTCTTCCACGCCGTCGAGCTCCGTGAGCAGCTGCGGGACGACGGTGGTCTCCATGTCCGAGGACACGCCCGTGCCGCGGGTGCGGAAGATGGACTCCATCTCGTCGAAGAAGACGATGACCGGGCGGTCGCCCCCGCTGGCGAGCTCGCGGGCGCGCTCGAAGATGAGGCGAATGCGGCGCTCGGTCTCGCCCACATACTTGTTGAGCAGCTCGGGGCCCTTGACGTTAATGAAATAACTCGGAGCGGACGCGCCGAGCGACGCCGAGAGCGAATTCGCGACAGCCTTTGCGATGAGCGTTTTACCGCAGCCCGGCGGGCCGTAAAGCAGCACGCCCTTGGGCGGGTGGAGGTCGAACTCGCGGTAGAGGTCCGGGTGGAGGAAAGGCAGCTCGACGGCGTCACGGATCTGGGAAATCTGGGCGTCAAGGCCGCCGATGTCCTCGAAGTGGACGTCCGGGACTTCCTCCAGCGAGAGCTGGGAGACCTCGGTTTTCTCAATGGCCTGGAACGCGACGCCAGCCTTGAGATCCACGAGGACGTTGTCCCCAGCGCGGGCGGCGCCGCGCAGTGGCTGGGCAAGCAGCACGACGTGCTCGTCGCC
This sequence comes from Corynebacterium sp. DNF00584, assembly GCF_001552965.1. Lineage (NCBI taxonomy): Bacteria > Bacillati > Actinomycetota > Actinomycetes > Mycobacteriales > Corynebacteriaceae > Corynebacterium > Corynebacterium sp. DNF00584. Next base: position 54,116 of record NZ_KQ959739.1, read on the forward strand.
CGAGGGGGTGGCGATGACAGCGTGCTCGGTGTCGAGGACCTCGACGAGGCTCACGAGCGTGCCCGTCGGCTCGATGCCGCAAGCTTCCACGACGATGAAGCCGTCGCCCAGGCGTACGGACTCCCCCGGCTGGAGGCTGCCCGGCTCGACCTGGGGCGCGACCTTAAGACGCATCCGCCGGCCGTTGGTGTAGACCTCGGCGTCCTGGCGGCCGTCCTCGCCACGCGGTGCGCTGGAATAACGCAGGAACGTGCCGTACGTGGAAGCGGGCTCGGCCAGCGCGTTCAAGTCCGCGGCGAGCTCGCCCAGTTTCGTGCGGGCCTCGTGGAGCAGGCCCGCGAGTTTGGTGTTGCGGGTGGATAACTGCTCGATGTGGCGCTTAAGCTCGGCGGACTCGCGCAGGTTGGTCGCCGTGCGTGCCTCTCTGACGTGTCTACTCTGATGCGAGGAAGTGGCGTCATTCATATCTCCACCCTAGCGCGCGGCTGCGTCACCCTGGTAAGGCACCCCTATCGTGGCGGACCGGCGGCCCAGGATCGCGAAACCCGCAGACCAGGCGGCGGTTCTACGGGTTCTGCGTCGTCCGGCGTGCCGGACTACTTGCGGGCGCGGCGCTGCGGGCGCGGCGGCGTGACGCCGTCGGCCAGGCGGCGGGTCCACACGAGGAACGCAGTGTGTGCGTTCATGCGGTGCTCCGGGCGGGTGGCCAGGCCCTCGACCTTCCACTCGCGCACGAGGGACTCCCACGCCTTCGGCTCGGTGAAGCACTTGAGCTCGCGGATGCCCTCCATGACGTTCATGAGCTGCGGCACCGTCGCCACGTAGGTCATGAACACGCCGCCCGGGATGAGGATGTCGCGCACGGTGTCCAGGTAGTGCCACGGCTCGACCATGTCGAGGATGACGCGGTCGACGGGGCCGCCCAAGTCTTCGACCTTCACGTCGCCGAGGTCGCCCAAGCGCGGGGTCCACCATTCGGGCTGCTCGCCGAAGTATTCCTGCACGTTGTTCACGGCGAACTCGAGGTGGTCTTCGCGAATCTCGTAGGAGTAGACGTGGCCCTCAGGACCTACGGCACGCAGCAGCGACATCGACAGCGCGCCGGAGCCAGCGCCAGCCTCGAAGACGCGGGCGCCCATAAAGATGTCGCCCTCGACGAGGATCTGCGCCGCGTCCTTCGGGTAGATGACGGCCGCGCCGCGGGGCATGGACAGCACGTGGTCGACGAGGAGGTGGCGGAAGAGCAGGAAGTCCGAGCCCAGCGTGGAACGGACCACGGAACCTTCGTCCAATCCGACGATGTCGGAGTGCTTGATAAGGCCCTTGTGCGAGTGGAACTCCCCGCCCTCTTCCAGGACCTGGGTGTAGTGGCGGCGCTTGGCGTCCGTGAGCTGGACGCGGTCGCCGTAGTGGAACGGGCCGGAATAAGGCATGGGCGGTTCTCTCCTCGAGATGGGTGAAACTAACCTACCCAGTATGCCTCAAGGCCCTGGGAGAGCCACACTTGGTCGTCGACGCCGACCATCTCGCGCGCCGAGTGCATGGACAGCATGGGCACGCCCACGTCCACGGTGTCGATGCCCAGGCGCGTCGCCGTGATCGGGCCAATGGTCGAGCCGCACGGCACATCGTTATTGCCCACAAACCGCTGGACCGGAACCCCGGCCCGGGCGCAGGCGGACTCCCACAAGGCGACCGTGGTGGCATCGGAAGCATAGCGCTGGTTGCCGTTGACCTTGGTCACGGGGCCGCCGCCGATGATGGGATGGTGGCCCGGGTCATGCTTGCCCGCGTAGTTGGGGTGGACGGAGTGGGCGGCATCGGCAGACACGCACGAGGAACGCGCGTACATCTGGTGGAGCGCCTCCTCATCTGCCCCTAAAGCGCGGCCCGTGCGGTCGAGGACGTCGGCGAGGATGGGGCCCGCCGCACCGAAGCGCGACGACGAGCCAACCTCCTCGTGGTCGAAGGCGGCCATGACGAGCACGTCGGTGCCGTCATAGGACGTCGCGGCGTTCAGCAGCGCGACGAGCGAGGCGTAAACCGAGCTCAAGTTATCCATGCGGCCTGCAGCGATGAACTCGTTGCGGGGACCGAAGACGGCGCCGCGGGCGGCATCGGCAGTAATGAGGTTGAACGCGGCGATATCCTCGCGCTGGATGCCCGCCTGGGCAGCGACGACGTCGAGGATGGACCCCTCAGCCGTTGTGAGCACCGGCTGCATGTGGGCCTGGCGGTCCGGCTTGAACTCGTCGGAGCGGTAGAGGTGGATGGCCAGCGAGGGCAGGCGCAGGACCGGGCCGGTGGTGACGAGGTGCTGCGTCCCGTCCTTGGTGACGACCTGGCCCGCGGCGGTGAGCTCGCGGTCGAACCAGGTGTGCAGTAGCGCGCCGCCGTAGACCTCCACGGCGACCTGGGACCAACCGGCGTTCTGGAAGTCCGGGGTGGGCTTGAGCGCCAGGCCCGGCGAGTCGGTGTGGGATCCGACGATTTTGAAGGCGCTGTCTTGGGAGGCATGGGACGGGACGAACCACGCCATCACGGCGCCGCCCCGGATGAGGAAGTGCCCGCCGGGTGCGGCGGACCACTCGGCGGCCTCGTCCTGTTGGGTAAAGCCTGCCTCGACGAGCTGGCGCGCGACCTCGTGGGCGGCGTGGTAGCTCGACGGCGAGGCGGCAATGAAATCAATAAAATCCTCTGCGTAACTCATGCCCTCTAGCTTGCCACGTTTGGCAGCGCATTAGAGTAGAGATCCACCATGACTTCTTCGACACCCCGCCCCCTGGCCCTGTCCCCCTCGCGCGCGAGCGACTACAAGCAGTGCCCGCTGCTCTACCGCTTCCGCGCCATCGACCGCCTGCCGGAGCTCAAGACCGAGGCACAGGTCAAAGGCACGCTCGTCCACGCGGTGCTCGAGCACACTCACCAGGCCCCGCGTGAGGAGCGCACGTTTGAAGCGGCCGTCGCGCGGATAAAGCCGGAGTGGGAGAAAATGTGCGAAGACCCTGCGGTGGCCGAGGTCGTACCCGAGGGTGAGACCTCCCGCTTCCTCAACGAGGCGTGGACGCTCCTGCGCGGCTACTTCCAGATGGAAAACCCACAGGGCTTCGACGCCCACGAATGCGAGATGTATGTCGACACAGTCCTGCCTAACGGCGTGCCCGTGCGCGGATTCATCGACCGCGTGGACGTCGCGCCCACGGGCGAGGTCCGCGTCGTCGACTACAAGACGGGCAAAAAGCCCAAGCCTCAGTGGTCACAAGACGCGCAGTTCCAGATGCGCTTTTACGCGCTCGTCTACTGGCGTCTTTTTGACACCATTCCCTCTCAGCTGCGCCTGATGTATCTCAAGGTGCTCGACTCGATGTTCCTCGCTCCCCATCGCGAGGAGCTCGAGTACTTCGAGCGTGATCTGGGCGAGTTGTGGGCCAAGATCGAAGGCGACGGCAAGTCCGGCGACTTCCGGCCCAAGACCTCCAAGCTGTGCGGCTGGTGCTCCTTCCAGGCGCTTTGCCCCGCCTTCGACGGCGTGCCGCCCGAGTACCCGGGATGGCCTGGGTCCACCGCCGACTAGGTGATAACCTCCTTCACCATGAGTGAGGAGTTAGAGCGTTTCCAGCCCCACGAGGTTGACTATTACCGCAGCCGTAATCTGCCTTCTTTCGCGACATGGCTCGTGCCCACCATCCCTGCTGGCGTGGCCTTCGGCGCGCTCTCGCTACACTCCATTCCACTGCTCGTCCTTGGGCTTGTCCTCGCCGTCGCCGGTGCCGTGTGGATTATCCGCCGCTACCCCATGGTCGCACCGAAATTCCGTGAATTGCGCGATGAAGACTACTCGTTCTGGTACAAGTACTCCTGGATCGCGCCACTCATCCCCATCGGCCCGCTCTACGGACTCATTGAGCCCACCCTGCCCCACCTCGAGCTCGAACCGCCCCTCCTCCTCGTCTCCGCCGGCGCTGGCCTCTACGCCACACTCGGCCTCGCGTGGGGCGCACACCTTCAAGTCCGCTGGCTCCAGCGCATTGGGGCGCGCCGGGTTCGGCGGCTGTCGCACAGCTTGGAGGGCGTGACTCCCGAGCTCCTCGAGCTCGTCGACCGCCACCATGTGCTCCTCGCCGGGCTGCACGGCATCGGCGCGGTGGACGGCGGGGAGATTTCCGCCAAGGCCTTGAGTCGCGTCACCGGCACCCCGCTTTCCGATGCCGCCCCTTCCCTCCGCGAGCTTGATTCCGCCGGGCTCGTGCATGTTAATCGGATTGGGCTCTACGCCGACGAGCCCAAGTGGCGCGTGACGCTCACGCCGTTGGGCGTGCGCTGCGTGGCCGCGAGCGCACGCCGCTGACCGGCGTGAACGCGCCGGTAAAACTGAGATGCTCGTGAGAAGCGTTAGTTTCTGTGGATAACTGGGCCGATTTTGCCCACTGCATTTGGCAACCGGCGCAGGTTGTCCACAGGAAAATATGTTCCCCTAGCATTGTGTGCCGCGTGCCTTTAGCTTCTGGGGCATGACAGTTTCTCTCTTCGCAGCTCTCACCCTCGGCGTCTCCTCGCTTCCCGAAGCCGCCGGCATGTCGCTCAAAGACATCCTCGCCCTCGGTGTCGCCCGCCCCGACGCGCTTCTCGTGCGCCGCCTGCACAAGGTCTACTACGGCAACACGAAGGCCACGACCCTCCAAGCCGAAGCCCGAGCGGCGGCGATCCGCCGCAAGCACCCGCTACGCGTACTGGAAAAGATCGAGAACCTCATCGCCTCCGCCCCCAACAAGGACACACTGCGCGCACTGCTCGCGGACACCGCCGCCGAAGACATTCCCGCTGTTGCTGCCAAACACATTGAGAAGAAGCCCAAAGAGGAATACGCCCGGCTGACCCAATCCCCAGACGGGTGGGCACGCTTGACCATCTTCACCAAGGACCCGGGCCTCCTCGACTTCGCCAACGGCCTGCCCGGCGTGACCCCGAAATCCCGAGAGAAGCTTTTGGACGGCTTCAAAGAATTCGTCGAAGGCGAAACCACGCTCGCGCCGCCGCGACGCATGGTCCACGTCGTGCTCAAGCTCGACGAGATGGACAAGATTAGCCGCGGCGAAGGCGAAGACGTCACCATCCGCGCCTCGGACGGCTCAGTGC
>NZ_KQ959740.1:0-31161 GCF_001552965.1 Corynebacterium sp. DNF00584
ACTAGCGCCAAGACGCGAAAGACCCGCTCCCTACGAGGGGAAGCGGGCTACTCGGCGTGCTTTACGACGTTTTAGCGCCGCGCACGAATCGTTTGCTCCACAATCGACAGGACTTCTTCAAGACCTGCTTGGTCACCGCGCGCCAGGCGGGAGATGAAGCCGTCCATGAACGTCTCGAGGTACACCACGAGCGTTTCGATATCGACGTCATCACGCATGCGGCCTTCTTCGCGGTTGGTCTGCAAGCGTGCCCGCACTGCGTCATCAAGGATTTGTTGCTGATCCTTCCACCGGGCACGGAAGCTCGGGTCCGTGCGCAGCATGGACGTGATTTCCAGACGAGTAGCGAGCCAGTCATGGCGCTCAGGGTGCGTGAGCATGTCGCGCATCACCTCAACAAGACCGTTGTTCGCAACCGTCTCGGCCTGGCGGGCAGCATCCTCGCGCGCGAGCGCCAGGAACAACGACTCTTTGTCGCCAAAGTGATGGAAGATAGCGCCGCGGGACTTGCCAGTCGCCTCCTCCAGAAGGCGAACGGTCGCTCCCTCGTAGCCGTGCTGCGCAAAGCACCGGCGGGCGCCCACCAGGATGTCTTGGCGCCTGCGATTGAGTTCGTCGTCGCTAACTATAGGCATAGCCGACTCACGCTCGCTTCCTACAAGTTCAAAAGTTTAAGGAATGAAAGGACGACAAAGGGGCCTTCGTGACCATCGTGCGATGGCCACGCGGCCCCTTCATCTACGTCGGTGTCGCGCACGCCCCACGCTAGGGCAGGGGTGCACGGCGATGGAAGACCTTAGGCCTTGACCATCTGGCGCAGGACGTACTGCAGAATGCCACCGTGGCGGTAGTAGTCAGCCTCACCAGGCGTGTCGATGCGGACGGTCGCGTCGAACTCGACCTTCTCGCCAGACTCCTTGGTGGCGGTGACGTGAACCGTCTTTGGTGTGTTGCCGTTGTTCAGTTCCGTGATGCCCTCGATGTCGAAGGTCTCGGTGCCGTCCAGGCCCAGCGACTCGTGGGACTCGCCAGCCGGGAACTGCAGCGGGATAACACCCATGCCGATGAGGTTCGAGCGGTGAATACGCTCGAAGGACTCGGTGATGACGGCCTTGACGCCGAGGAGGATGGTGCCCTTTGCAGCCCAGTCACGGGACGAACCGGTGCCGTACTCCTTACCAGCCAGGACGACCAGCGGAATGTCCGCGGCCTTGTAGTTTTGGCAGGCGTCGAAGATGAAGGCCTGCGGTGCGCCGTCCTGGGTGAAGTCACGGGTGTAGCCACCGGTGACGTCAACCAGCTGGTTAGCCAGGCGGATGTTGGCGAAGGTACCACGCATCATGACCTCGTGGTTACCACGACGGGAACCGAGGGAGTTGTAGTCCTTGCGGGCAACACCGTGCTCGTCGAGGTACTGCGCAGCCGGTGTGCCCGGCTTGATGGCGGAAGCGGGGGAGATGTGGTCGGTCGTGACCGAGTCGCCCAGCTTAGCCAGAACGCGAGCGCCGTGGATGTCCTCAACCGGGGCCGGCTCAGCTGGCATACCGTCGAAGTACGGAGCCTTGCGGATGTAGGTGGAGTCCTCATCCCACTCGAAGCGGCCGCCTTCCGGAACCTCCAGGTTGCGCCATGCCTCGGAGCCCTTGTAGACGTCCGCGTAATCCTTCTCGTACATCTCGCGGGAGATGGCCTGCTGGATGGTGTCCTCGATCTCCTGGGAGGAGGGCCAGATGTCCTTGAGGAAGACATCGTTGCCGTCCTGGTCCTGGCCGAGCGGCTGGGTCTCGAAGTCGAAGTCGAGAGTACCGGCGATGGCGTACGCGATGACCATGATCGGGGATGCAAGGTAGTTCATCTTGACATCCGGGGAGATACGGCCTTCGAAGTTACGGTTACCGGACAGGACTGCTGTGGCAGCCAGGTCGTTGTCGTTGATGGCGTCCGAGATCTCCTGCGGCAGCGGACCGGAGTTACCGATGCAGGACGTGCAGCCGAAGCCGGAGAGGTAGAAGCCCATGGCCTCGAGGTCCTTCCAGAGGTCGGCGCGCTGGAAGTAGCCGTCGACAACCTGGGAGCCCGGAGCACAGATGGTCTTCACCCACGGCTTGGACTTCAGGCCCTTGGCAGCAGCCTTGCGGGCGATGAGGCCGGCACCGACCATGACGGACGGGTTCGAGGTGTTGGTGCAGGAGGTGATGGAGGCGATGGCCACCATACCGTGATCCAGCGTGTACTCGCCGCCGTTCGGGGAGGAGACGATGACCGGGTTGGACTGGCGGCCGACATTGCCCTTGGCTGCAGACTCGCCGTGGCCCTCGCGGGACTTGTTGAGACCGCCGGTGACGTCCTCGAGCGTCTGGTCGCCGCCCTCGGCGCCCATGCGCTTGGCCTCAACAGTGGACTCGTCGACCACAACGTCGCCGGTGGCATAGGTCGGCAGGTCCTTACGGAACTGCTCCTTTGCCTCGGAGAGGAGGATGCGGTCCTGCGGGCGCTTCGGGCCAGCGATGGACGGGACGACGGTGCCGAGGTCGAGCTCGAGGTACTCGGAGTACTTGGCCTCGGGAGCATCCTGCTCGAGCCACATGCCCTGAGCCTTAGCGTAAGCCTCGACGCGGTCGATCTGCTCCTGCGGGCGGCCGGTGAGGGTCAGGTACTTGATGGTCTCTTCGTCGATCGGGAAGATAGCGGCGGTGGAGCCGAACTCCGGCGACATGTTACCGATGGTGGCGCGGTTGGCCAGCGGCACGGACTTGACACCGTTGCCGTAGAACTCGACAAACTTCTGGACAACGCCGTGCTGGCGCAGCATCTCGGTGATGGTGAGAACGACGTCGGTAGCGGTAACGCCCACCGGAATCTCGCCGGTGAGCTTGAAGCCGACAACGCGCGGGATGAGCATGGAGACCGGCTGGCCGAGCATGGCAGCCTCGGCCTCGATGCCGCCAACGCCCCAGCCCAGGATGCCCAGGCCGTTTTCCATGGTGGTGTGGGAGTCGGTACCAATACAGGTATCCGGGTATGCCAGACCGTCGTTGTCGAAGACGACGCGGGAGAGGTACTCGATGTTGACCTGGTGGACAATACCGGTTCCCGGGGGCACGACCTTGAAGTTGGAGAAGTTCTCAGAACCCCAGCGCAGGAACTGGTAGCGCTCGCGGTTGCGCTCGAACTCGATCTCGACGTTCTTCTCCAGAGCCTCGGAGGAGCCAAATGCCTCGGTAATGACGGAGTGGTCAATGACCATCTCAGCCGGGTTGAGCGGGTTAACCTGCTCCGGCTTGCCGCCGAGGGCAACGATGGCCTCACGCATGGTGGCGAGGTCGACCACACAGGGAACGCCGGTGAAGTCCTGCATGAGGACGCGGGCCGGGGTGAACTGGATTTCGGTGTCCGGTTCTGCGTCCGGGTTCCAGTTGGCGAGGGCGTTGATGTGATCCTTGGTTACGTTCTTGCCATCCTCGTAGCGCAGCTGGTTCTCAGCAAGCACCTTGAGGGAGTACGGCAGCTTCTCCAGGCCCTCAACCGCGTTGATGTCAAAGTATTCGTAAGACTTTCCGTTGACATCAAGGGTCTTCTTGGCACCGAAGGAGTTCAGGCTTTCAGTCACAGGGAGCTCCATTCCTTGTTTGTTGAACAGTATGTTCTTGTGAGGCTCTTAAATCGCTCACGATCATTCCGCACTAGTGGAAGGAGTAGCGCTGGGGACAGCGCGCTCCGGGCGCGGATCGACCGAACTGGCGTCTTAAGAAGAACGCGAACGTTCACCCCTCAATACTAGACGGGCGAAGATTCGCCTGGGGGCAACTATAACAGTACGTCCGTTCTGTTTTCATGTTTTCACACTCTTCCGCGCGTCATCCCCGCTCCAATGGGGGTAATCAGGTTAAGTAGAGGGTATCGCGGGCACACCACACACCCCGCTCCCATATATAAGGAGAAAAAGTGATCCCGCCCGACGCAGATATCGCCGACCTCTCGCAGCAGCTTCTCGAGGATTCGGTGGCGTACTCCAACGTGGGGCTCGCCAGCGATCCGGCTCTGCAAGCATCTGTATCCGGCGCGCTGCAGCCCGGGGAAGGGATAGCGGTCGTCGATATCTATCCCGATAAGTTCGCCGATCTCCGCGATCTTGCACAGGCACTCAAAGAAGCCTCCGATCTCGACACTGTCATCGTCCAGGCGCCCCAAGGCATTTCAGCCGTGAGCGACTCTCACTCACGCGCCGCCCTGGAATCCGCGCAACAGGCGGTGGCACCGGGACTCGATCAGGTCACGGCTCTGAACCAGCTTCACGCCCATCTCGGCGCCGCCACCATGCCCGCGGAGTGGCTTATCCTCGGGCTCGCCATCACCGCACTAGCCGGCGCCGCCACGGTCTTCATTCGCGCCAGATCTTCCAAAAAGGTCTAGTTACTCTTTCGCGCCCGCCCGCTTGCCGATGCCCCCATCCCACATCTTGCTCACTCGGCACCGTCCCGCCGCGTTCGACGGCCGGGGAATAGCGCGACACCATATGCCGCCACTCGCGTGCGGGACCGTCTCCGCGCAACACGTGCTAAGAGCTATCTACGGTCCGACACCTCACTCCGGCAGGCCGAGTCGCCAACGTCCAGCCCGCGCTGCGTGCCCGCGTCAAAACGTATCCCTCCCCACATAGTCGCATAAATATTTCCTAAACCCATGAACCCACGGAGCACCCCTTGAGGAGTGATACTCAACCCTCCACATGTTGGTCGGAATTCCCGACGGAAGCCGCTCGAAGAGGGCTCACTCCAGCTCCGCCGTGCTCGACCGCCTGGGCTCGTGCGCACATCTCCAACTTGGAACCATGCCGCGACACCCACGCCCATCTCGTGACAATCTCAGACCGAATCCACGGCATCCACTGCAACGGTTCCAGGACGTCATACTCCAGTCCGCTGCCACTCGCTCTGCACACACCAGGAGAGGGGAGGAGGGGTCGGAGTCAACCACTAGGGGTTGACGCTACTGCACGTTTGCCGTCAGAAGTGGTTCACTTCTCGCATAGCGTCGCGGATGGCGCCATCTCGGCAAGCGTCGAGAGTGTTACGGTACATTCGACGATCGTGACCAGAGTCACATAACGAATTGGTATCGAGATCATTGCAGGTTGAACTCACCCGTGGGTCATGGGGCGCTCCTTGACGCATGTGGCAAATGGGCAAGTAGGTGTACTGGACCCTGCAAGTGACTTATGCTTTAGGAGTCAACTCGAGAGTTGATTTCTATCTCAGCTACCGCGAGAGGGACATCCAGACCCAATATCGACAACGCACGGGCATGTGGGGAAGCAGGCCGAGAGCGTCACGAAGTTCGATGGGGAAGGACCCGCACGGGGTGGAGGAGCAGGAGTCGCTTGACAGTTGGCAGCACTGTGTTCGTTTAAGTTCTTCTATTCAGAAACACGCATCTGTGTGACTGGGGCGAGGATGCGACCACGGCGAGCCACATCGGGCAGCGTGTTCCACGCGCCTGGGCGTCCAACCCCGCGGGGAAGGCCGTCTGGGGCCCGGCTCTGGCATACCGTGACTGCATTCCCGCAACTCCACGAGTCCGGTTACTTGCACCGCCACGCGCGGAGCGTGGTCAACCGGAAGGAGAATGCAGACGATGGCGGATGCTCGCATACCTTCTGGAAGGTCGTGCCCCACGGGCACTCCCAGCGTTTGCAGCCCTGAAATGGTCTGCAGCCGGGAGTCACTCCGAGGCAAAGGTCTACCAGATATCCCGACGGGAGTTTCTCCCCGCCGGGGCACTCGCATACGGCGGGAGAGTTGGTCCTCGATGACCGTCGAGGCGCTCTGTCGCCGGCGTGAGCATAGGTGTGTGACATCCTCGTCACTGCTGCGTCTCCTGGGCCCCGGGCATTCCTATGTCTTGTGCGAATTGACATAGGGTGCCGAGGGCTTGGCTCGTGGTGCGTATCTCGCAGTCCTTGTGGGCTTGCGGGAGTCTCAGCCATACCCGACGCCGGGATCGGCGCGCCTTTATCCGTCAGTGCGGGCGCGTTCAAGGCGAGGGTAAGGTGCGTAGAGGAGTTACCTCGTGGCCACCACCTTGACGGCCGACACGCGTCGGCGTTCCATCGGCGGGCGTTTCCGCCTGCGTTCCTACCTCGCCGCTGCTGCATGCACGGCGAGCTTGTCTACCATTGCTCCGATGACTCCTGCCGTCGCGCAGGAGAAGTCGCTCACCATCGAAGACCTCACGGCCGCCTTCAAGGGCGGGAAGGGCTCCATTGCTGACCTTGCTGGCGCCATCGCCGGAGTCCAGGGCGAGATTGCCCGCTTGGAGGCAGAAATCGGCCAGCGTCGCGAGGACGTTAACCGCGCCCTCGTCGATCTCCAGGACGCTCGCACCGAGCTGGCGCAAGCCAAGCGCGGAACTTCCACGGCGCGCACGCAGCTTGATGATGCGCAGTCCGCCGTGGAGAAGGCACAAGAGCGCCTCAACGAACTGTCGCGCACGGCGTACCGTCGCTCGGCTGCCTCGGATTCCGTGACCACCGCCGCTGGCGGTGACGCACGCGAAAAGATGCTGGAGCGCCAGTCTTACCTGCGCTCGCAGGCGGACTCCCAGAAGGAAGTCGTCGATCAGCTCGAGCGGGAGCGCACCGAGAAGGCCAACAAGGAGTCGCAGCTGCGCAAGGCTGAGGAACTCGCGGCAGCCCGCGAGCAGCGCGCGGCAGACGCCGAGGCTCAGGCCCGGGCCATCCTGGGTTCGAGCCAAAGCGCGGTCGAGGAGGCGATGAGCGAACGCTCGACCCTCGTCGCGCAGCAGGAAGAAGCCCAGGCTGCTCTCGATGCCGCCCGCGGCTCCCGCGCCCGCACGACTGTAGGCGCTTCCGGCCCGTCCGCGACGAGCGATACGCAAGCGACGCAAGGTAATCAAGGGGCCAGAGAAAATGTTGGGAACTCCAACGATTCGGCATCCCAGTCCTCGACGGAGGTGTCGACCACCGCGTCGAACTCCAACGCCAATTCTGTGACCACGTCTGCTGCAGGGGAAGGCACGCAGACCGCCGGCACGACAGTCGCCGACGCGGAGCCAACAACCACCGGCACCGCAGACGCTTCCGACACGACGACACAGACCGTCGAGGCGCTAGCGGAAATGAGTTCGCAGAACGCCGCTCAGGGCGGCGCTACCGAGCAGGTCTCCAGCGTTGATGGACAAACACTTGCTGTGGCGGGCGGCGTTTTCGGCGCGGCAGCCGCCATGATTGCGGCCTCACAGCCGGATCACACGGCATTTGCCCAGGGCAGCTCCCTCGACGAGGGACAGCTCTCCGCCATCCAGAACACGCTCACGGCCGTTTCTGACGCGTTTAACGATCAGAACAAAGCCGGGGAGGCTGGCGCGGTGACCAACGCGGCATCGGGAGCAGATAGTGACCTTGTGGGCGACCTGGACGGCGTCCTCGAGTCACTGGATACGACGCAGTCCATCACGGAGAAAGCGACCGCTGCGGTGGCCAGCCAGGGCACCGATGCTCGCATCGAAGCTGTCATCGCGCGTGCGATGTCGCAGGTGGGCACCCCGTATGCATGGGGTGGCGGCGACGCCAACGGCCCAACCAAGGGCATCCGCGACGGCGGTGTGGCCGATAGCTTCGGCGACTACAACAAGGTGGGCTTCGATTGCTCCGGCCTCACGCTCTATGCGTTCTCGGCCGCGGGTATCTCGCTGCCACACTACACCGGCTACCAGTACAACCAGGGCACCAAGGTGGATCCGAGCGAAATGAAGCGCGGCGACCTCATCTTCTACGGTCCGGGCGGCGGCCAGCACGTAGCCATCTACCTGGGCGACGGCACGATGATTGAGGCTCCGGAGTCGGGCGGCACGGTCCAGGTCTCGCCTGTGCGCTATGGCGGCATGGCCCCGTACGCGGTGCGCCTCATCGGCTAAGCCAACTTCTCACCTTAAGTCCGAAGTCTCGGACGTGTGCGTGGTGAGAACAGAGGAGATACGTCCCCATCATGAGCTAGATCTGCCCTTTCGCCTTGAGTCGCAGATCACGCTGACCAATTTCGGTCCCCATCGTCAAGGCGACCAAGTTCTCCAACCTTTGGTTGGTAGGGTCACTGGTATGACTGACGCACACACTCATGCCGGTGATTATGACGCCCTCCTCGTTCTTTCTTTCGGTGGCCCGGAAGGAAACGAGGAGGTCGTTCCTTTTCTTGAAAACGTCACGCGGGGCCGCGGCATCCCGCGCGAGCGACTCAAGGTCGTGGGCAAGCACTACTTCCACTTCGACGGCGTAAGCCCACTCAATGGCTTAAACCGCGAGCTCATTGCCCATATCGAGGCTGAACTCGCCGCGCGCGGACTGGACCTGCCGGTCTTCTTTGGCAACCGCAACTGGCACCCGTTCGGCACCGAGGCCGTGGACGAGCTCACCGCAGCGGGTAAGACCAACGTCCTGGTCTTCGCCACCTCCGCCTGGGGCGGCTACTCGGCGTGCCTGCAGTACGACGAGGACATCGTCAAGCTGCGCGACTATGTAGCAGAGAAGGGCTACCCGGAGATTCGCTTTACCAAGCTGCGCCAGTTCTTCGACCACCCGAAGTTCATCGCGGAAATGGCCACTGGAGTGCGCGAAGGCTTTGCCAAGCTGTCCGATGCCCGCCTTGTCTTCACCGCTCATTCCATCCCTACCGCGCACGACGCGGTCGGGGGAGCAGAGGGTGATAAGAACCTCTACTCACGCCAGGTCGCCGAGGCCGCACGTCTCATCGCGGATGCCGCCGGCGTCGAGGACTATGACTTGGTATGGAACTCGCGCTCGGGCAATCCCGCCACGCCGTGGCTCGCGCCCGACGTCGTCGACCACATGGAAGCGCTCGCGGAGCAGGGTGTGAAGCAGCTCGTCGTGTGTCCGGTCGGCTTCATCTCGGACCACATGGAGGTCGTGTGGGACCTCGACACCGAGCTCGTCGCTGCGGCGAAAGAGAAAGGCGTGGAGATCTACCGCACGCGGACCGCGGGGCCGAGCGACGCGTTCTCCTCGATGGTTGTGGACCTCATCGAAGAGCTTTGCGCTGACCGTCAGCCGGAGGGGCTGGGCACCGTCACCGTGCAGGGCTGCACAGTCAATGGCGCACCGTGCGCTGAGGGATGTTGCGATATCTGGAGCCTCCACAAACCTCATTAAGTCAAGTTAAATAAGTTGACCAGCGACGAACGAACTCCTTAAATCAAGTGAAATGACTTGATTTAAGGGGGCTCGCGTCAGCGGCCGAAGTCGGCGACGGCGTAGGCGACGCCGGCCATCCGGGCCTGCCGGATGTGCCGCCACAGGCGGAGCAGCTGCGGGTCGAGCGAGTGATCCTGGAGGCGGTCCGTGACGGTCTCGATGATCGCGGCGACGCGGTCTGCGCGGGCAAAGAGTTTGGCGGCGCGGGGCGGGGTGGCATCGGGGAGCCCGGGCGTGTCGTAGAAGTCGGAGAGGGTGCCGACGGTGAGCCGCGGATTGGGCAAGTCTTTTTTGACATAATCTAGCCCCTCGATGATGCGGGCGGATTCCTCGGTCGCTTGGGCGAGCAATGCGTCAGCCTCGCCGGGGCTCAGCCACGCGGGCGCGGGCAACGGCTGCGTCTCTTCGATGAGCTGCCATTGGGTGTAATTGGGACCTGCATGCGGCACGAGCACGAGATGGACGCTCGGATCGGCGGTGCGCACGACGATGGCGCCGGCGGGGCTCGCGCTGGCTGCGGCGGCGGACGTCGAGCCAGCGGGCAAGGCGGGCGGCTCGCCGGGACCCGAAAGCACGAGGCGGAGGACGGGTTCGCCGGGCCCCTGGCCGAGGAGGGCATCGGTAGCGGCGCGCAGGCGCGCTAAGATGTCGCTGAACGCGGCGGAGCCGTAGGCCTCGGGGTAACCGCCGAGCTCCGTGAGAGCGTCAATGAGCTCGTCCGCGGGTTCGTGGCCGTGGAGCCAGGCTCCCAGCCAGACGGCAGAATTTTGCAGTGGGGACCAGACCTCGGCGCGCATATCCATAACACGGGCAGTGTAGTAGATAGACTGTCCCGCTATGAGCTTTGATTCCCGCGATCCCTATGGTGGAGACATTCTGGCAGGCCACAAACGCACACGCCCCAAGGAGTACCCGGTTGTGCCCGCACAACCGGGCATGGTTGTCGAAGTTGTCGGCGACGACTTCGTCGGTGCCGTGATGGGCGTGGACAAGACCGTTTACGGCCAGGTCATCCGCCTGGAGGACCGACATGGCGTGGAGCGCGTCTTCAACCTCGTGCCGGGCGGATTCCTGCTCGAAGGCCAGCAGGTGACACTTACGCGCTACGTGCCGAAGCAGGCGCTGCGTAAGTCGAACTCTGGCTCGCGTCGCGTGGAGAATGTCGAGGCTAAGGTCATCGCGCCGTCGCGAATCTGGGTCGAGGGTGTGCATGACGCCGCCATCGTGGAGAAGGTCTGGGGCCACGACCTGCGCGTCGAAGGCGTCGCCGTGGAATACCTCGAGGGCCTCGACAACCTGGAGGAACGCCTCGCCGAGTTCCAGCCGGGCCCGGGACGACGCGTGGGCGTGCTCGCTGACCACTTGGTGGAGGGGTCGAAAGAAACGCGCATGACGCAGGCGTTGGGGCCGGACGTTCTCGTTACAGGACACCCGTTCATCGATATTTGGGCGGCGGTGAAACCGGAACGCGTGGGGCTCAAGGCATGGCCTGACGTGCCCTACGGCGAGGACTGGAAGACCGGCATCTGCCAGCGCGTCGGCTGGTCTGATCCCAAGGATGGCTGGCGCCACGTGTATAACGCGGTGCACAGCTTCCGCGATTTGGATTCTTCGCTCATCGGGGCGGTGGAGCGGCTCGTCGACTTCGTGACAACGCCGGAGCTGCGGAAGGAAGACCTGCTCTAGGCTGGCTTATTCGCGCGCTCCATGACGTTGATGGCAAGCTGCCAGCCTGCCATTTCTGCTGCCCAGCCCGCGGCTTGGAGGCGCTGGGACATGGCCTGCTTGGAGATGCCGAGCTCGGCGGCCGCCTCGTTCTGGTTGAGGCCGCCGCGCACGAGGGCCGTGGCCTCGCGACCTTCGATGGTGCGCTTGTGCAGCACGTAGCCGAGCAAGGCAAAGACTGCTGCGATGTCCGAGGCCTCCGATGCGCGGCCGCGCGCACCGATCTTCGCGTAGACCTGCGCCGGGCGTGCGTTCTTGGGCAAGGATGCGGTGGCCGTCGCGCGGGTCGTGGCTTCATCTTCGGCAGCACCAGCGTCAGCACTCGGGGCAAGCGAGGGGGTTACGCCGATACCAATGGCCCAATCACCGTCGGCGAGCAGGGCCATGACGACGTCGCACACGCTGTGTGCCGAGTCAACGATGGCGCAGATGTCTTCGACTCCGAGCATCTCAAACTCGCCGACACCGTCGAGCGTCGCGAGCGCCTCCGCGGAGCGCTGAACGAGCTGGGCGCGGCGCACAGAACGGCCGCGATAACGGGCATGGACGGCAAGCATGATTCCTTGACATTCTTTCGGGCAGGACGAGAAACTGCGCTTAAGTCTAGTCTTTTGGCTTGATTTAGGGAAGTTCGCGGACGAGCTTAGCGTCGAGCACGAGACCTGCGATGCCGACGGCGGCGAGGACAACGGTGGCTGTGATGGCCCACGGGTTGAGGCCCGTGGTGAGCGTCTCACCAAAGAACACGCCCATAGCCGTGGTAGGGATGGACCCCAGCGCGGTCGCCAGGAGGAACTGCAGGAAGGGCACGGGTGTGAGTGCCGCAGCATAGTTCAAGATAGAGAAGGGCACGCCCGCGACCATGCGCAGGCTCGCGATGGCGAACCACCCGCGGCGCTCCAAGTGCGCGTTGAGCTTGAAGACCGCGGGGTGCACGAGCCGCGGGTGCATCCAGTCTCCGAGCAGGCGCCGCACCACGAGGAAAGAAATTGCCGCGGAGACGGAGAGGGCCGTGAGTGCGAGAAGCAGGCCTTCGACTGGGCCGAAAAGGATTCCCGCGGCGACCGTCCAGATAGTGCGGGGCAAAGGGAATAACGTAAGCGTGACGTAAGCCAGCCAGAAGACAATGGGGAACCAGGGATCGCAATGTGTCGCCCAGGAACGCAAGGTCGAGAGATCGGGAACGTCCACGAAGACGATAAATGCAACGACAATACCCAGGATGAACACAGCCTGAAGCCAATGTTTCAGGCTCCAGCCTTGAATGGTGCGGGCGGCATCGGCAAGCACGGTGCGCACAAAGTCTGCAAGCTGCCGGAGATAGGGCTGCCGTTCTTTCTTCACGGTCAGTGAGCTTAACCCACACGTCAGGCTGCAGACAGGGTGGCGCGCGGTGGCATATACGAATGTCTACTTGATCACTCAGGTTCCGCTAAGTTAGAAGGAAACGTGCTGCTCAGAGCGCTGTGCTTGCCGGCAACTCTGGGTGGCATATTTTTTCTACGGATTTTTTCGTATTTTTTCGCTCGCGTCTGGCAATATAAAACTTATAGCTTTCTCGTTCACCTATCTTAAGGACCCCCATGGATTACATTCTTGCCTTGGGAGACAACCCCGACTATCCCTTGTGGCTGCGCGCGACGCACCTCATCAACTTTATTTTGATGGGCATGCTGTTGCGCTCAGGTTGGGAAATGCTCTCCTCTCTGCCGCGCCTTTGGTGGCGCAACGACTGCGCCCCTGGAACCGAGTGGCTCAAGTTCACCAAGCGTGAGCTGCCGAAGGAAGAGGGCGTGTACACCTCGCTCATGGATGAGAAGTCCATGTCGCCGCTGCTCTCCCTGCCAGGACGCGAAAATATTGGTCTCGGTCGTCACTGGCACGGCCTGTCCGTGATGCTCTGGGTGCTCAACGGGCTGGTGTACGTCATCCTGCTGTTCGCAACCGGCCTGTGGCGTCGCATCGTCCCCACCTCCTGGGACATTATCCCGGAGGCGTGGCACTCGCTGCTTACGTACCTGAGCTTTAAGACCCCCGACCTGGCGCTTTTCGATCCCTACGACGCGTTGCAACAGCTCGCTTATTTTGCAGTCATCTTCCTTATCGCTCCGTTCATGATGATTACGGGTGCGGGCATGTCGCCGGCGCTGCGTGAGAAGTTCCCTCGCTTCTTCAAGTTCTTGGGCGGCCACCAGAAGGCTCGCTCCCTGCACTTCATCGGCATGGTGATGATGTGCATGTTCATCATCATCCACGTCTTCCTCGTCTTCTTTGTCCACCGCGAGCACAACATGGTGCACATGGTCTTCGGCGACGTCACGCCGGAGCGCTACGCCCAGGCGTTTACGACGATGGTCATCACCATCGGCGTGGTCATTATCTTCTGGATCGGCCTGTCCTACTGGACGCTCGCGGACCGCGCCCGCGCACACCGCTTCGTCGTGGCCTTCACCGAGATCGGCCGCAAGATCTTCTTGAACTGGTTGCGCCCGTCCGCAGCGACACAGAAGGTCTACACCGAGCGCGATATTTCCGAGTTCCACTGGACCAACGGCCTGCCGCCTACGAAAGAGGAGTCCCCGGAGTGGACCGCATTCCGCAACAACGACTTCAAGGACTACGTCATCGAGGTCGCCGACGACGTCAACGGCACGTCGAAGACGGTCACGCTCGATGAGCTGCGTGCGCTGCCGCAGCACTCCTTTATTGCGACGCACACCTGTATGCAGGGGTGGTCTGCGACCTCGCGCTGGGAAGGTCCTCTCATGAAGGACGTCCTCGCCCTGCTCGGCGAGCGCCCGGCTGGCGCGCACTACGTCATGGTCGAGTCCTACGGCTTGGCACAGAAGATGTACGATAACCGTCCGCGCGAGCCGTTCTACGCGTGCTTCGACATCGACACGGCCATGGAAGACCACTCCATCCTCGCGATTGCCCGCAATGGTCACCCGGTCGACATTCACCTGGGCGCGCCAGTGCGTGCCCGAGTCGAGTCGAACCATGGCTACAAGGCCGTGAAGTGGGTCTCCAAGATTGCATGGATTGCCGACTACAAGGACATCGGCGACGGTCGCGGTGGCACCCGTGAGGACTCCGCGCTGCAGGCTTTCAACGGCCGCATCTAATATTCGGCCTGCGAATTGACGCCGTTCCCGCTCATAGCGGGGGGCGGCGTCGCCGTCGTTTTCTACGGCTAGACGTGTAGAATTTCCGTCATGTCGATTATTGTTTCCACTCATTACAAGGTCACCGGCGTCCACGACGACGATGACGTGCGCAAGGCACTGCAGTCCCTCTACGATATTTTCGCTGAGCACGGCCTGGGCCAGGCGACTTTCGAAATCCGTTCGCAGGACGACGTCAAGCTCATCATCAAGCACAAGGACGACGTCATCCCCAATGTCGCGGAGATGAATAAGGCCTTGGCGTCCGCGGGCAACTACGAAATCGTCTCGCGCTAACGACGCATTCCTTTAACGCAGAACACTGCCGCCGGTCACGGCGGCAATTCTTTTAGGCTGCCGTGAACTTCCTGGCAATATCGGGGGTATGCGCGTGTGGGTTAGGTTCGCACGGCGGGGAAGAGGATACTAGAGGAAACTCATTACTCGTCGCTGCAGTGGCGAGTCCATTTGGCGCCCGTGAGGACGCAGCCGCGCTCCGGGCTTGTGCATCCGGGGTCACGCGTCCTGGGCCTTTTTCAATTCCTAAAGGTGGATGCACCAGCCATGTCAAACCTCACTTCCTACCTCGACGCCGCGACGTTGCTCGAGGCTTTTGGCCCTTGGGTCATCGTCGGCATCGCGCTCGTCGTCTTCATTGAATCCGGTGTCCTGTTCCCGTTCCTGCCCGGCGACTCGCTGCTCGTCACGGCAGCCGTGCTGCGGGGTCAACTCAACGTCTCTATCTGGGCCCTGCTGATGGTAGGCTTCGTCGCCGCCTTCCTGGGCGACCAGGTGGGCTTCTGGCTGGGCCACAAGTTTGGGCGCAAACTCTTCAAGGCTGACGCCCGCCTGCTCAAGCTGCAGTATCTCCACGCTGCCGAAGACTTCTTTGCCAAGCATGGACCGGCAGCGCTCGTGCTGGGGCGCTTTGTGCCCATCGTGCGCACGTACGTCCCCGTCGCAGCAGGCACGGCGCAGATGCCGTACCGCCACTTCATCGGCTGGAACGTCGCGGGCGCAGCTTTGTGGGTGCTGTCCATGAACTTGGTGGGAGTATTCCTGGGCAATATTCCGGGCATTGCAGACTCGATCGAAAAGATCATGCTCCTCATAGTTTTCATCTCAGTCGCGCCGATCATCATCAAGGCGTTGTATGAGCGCCACAAGTTGAAAAAGCGCGCCACCATCGTGGAGGAAACGCCAGCCGTACTCAGCGATAATACTGCGCGCTAAGCATCAGCTCATACCCACAACCGGACGCCGCCGTGGTGTCCGGTTGTGTTCGTTTTCGCCGAAGAATGAGCACGATGGCAGAGGAGAAGCAGCCTTGATCGGGGTACCAATGTGTATTTACGGAATATCCTTAGTAATCTCATTCACACCTGTTCTGCGCCGGTGAGGTGTGGCATAAGGGGCGTTACGGCGCTGGCCGCAACTGTGGCCAAAGAAAAGTTCTGAATCGATCAAGGTCGCCCAGCGACCGAGAAGGACGTTGAGCATGCAAACTTCACTCGGCCTCACCCTCATGGGCCTCGTGATTATCTTCCTTACGGTGGGAATCCTAATCCGCGGTAAGACGAACCCTATTGTTCCCATGACGCTTGTGCCGGTGGCTGGCGCGCTCCTGTGCGGCTACGGGCTGGGGGAGATCTCTGACTTCTTTAGCTCAGGTCTCGAATCCGTGATGAACGTCGTGGTGATGTTCATCTTCGCCATCATCTTCTTTGGCATCCTCCAAGACGTGGGTCTGTTTGTGCCGGTCATCCGGGCGCTCATCCGGGCGACGCGAGGCAACGTCATTGCGGTCACCATGGGTACGGCCGCCATTGCCATCGTGGCGCACCTCGACGGCTCCGGCTCGACGACGTTCCTGCTCACCATTCCCGCGCTGCTGCCGCTCTACAAGGCGCTTCGTATGTCGCGCTACATCCTCATTACAATCGTCGCCCTGTCGGCGTCCGTGATGAATATGCTGCCTTGGGGCGGCCCGCTCGGCCGTGCAGGCGCCGTCGTGGCCCAGGAACCCAATGACATCTGGGTCCACCTCCTTCCCATCCAGGGTGTCGCCGTCGTCATGGTCCTCCTCGTCGCCGCGGCCCTGGGCCTGCGCGAGCGGCGTCGTCTCGCGCGTCTGCGTGCCTCGGGTGAGTTCGAAGGCGACACTAACGTCGATGTCGAGCAGATTGCGCAGGCCTTCGCTGCGCAGCAGGCCGCCGATAAGGAGGCGCTCGGATTCCGTCACCGCACCGGCCGATGGGTCACCATCGTCAATATCGTGGTCGCACTGCTCATCCTCGTGGCGCTGCTCTCCGGCCTCATGCCGCCAGCCCCGGCGTTCCTCATCGGCACGACCATCGCACTCATCGTCAATTTCGAGGGCGCCTCCGAGCAAAGCGATGCGCTCCGTCGCCACGCCCCGAATGCGCTCGCCATGGCCGGGGTCATCCTCGCTGCCGCCATGTTCCTCGGCGTCCTCAACGAAACCGGCATGCTCGAGGAAATCGCGCTCACGCTCGTCAACATCCTCCCGGAGGAAGTCGGTCCGTACCTCCACGTCATCATCGGCGTCTTCGGCGTGCCGCTCGATCTCCTCACGTCGACGGATGCGTACTACTTCTCCGTGCTGCCCATCATTCAGGGCACCGTGGAAACGTACGGCATCACGGGCATGGGTGCCGCGTCGGCGCTCATCATCGGCAACGTCATTGGCACGTTCGTCTCGCCGTTCTCGCCGGCTCTGTGGCTCGCCCTTGGCCTCGCGGGGGCAAACATGGGCAAGTACCTCAAGATTGGCTTCCCGCTCGCGTGGGGCTTCTCCGTGGTCCTCGTCCTCGTCGCATTTTTGACGGGCATGCTGATGTAACAGCCGTCGCCCTTCTCCCAAGCCCGCCGTGCGCACGCTGTGCGCCGGCGGGTTTGGTGATCATCGCGCCTAAGCATCGGAGCCGTTCTTAACGGAGACCTGGGGTTTCTTCGCGCGATATAGCGGGCACAACCTGCAGAAATATCCAGGCGTAGGCCAAGGTTATTGCACCCATGCACAAGCCCACTGCGGCATGCGTCGTGGCAGGATCGGCGCCCGTGCTTATCTGCCACATACCCGCCGCACCGGCGACCGAGCCGAATGCGGCGGTGATGATATGCACGACGGAACGAGTCGCCGGCGACAAACAAAATAGTAGAAAGTGAAGGCCGACGATAACGGCGATGGCAGGCTGTATCAGATCGACGTTCATGCTACGGAGGAGATAGACCGCGCCCCATATCACGAGAAATTCAACGCAGAACGCCACGGACACTATCCGGTTGGTCGCACGCCGTTCAGCGTGGTCTGCGGCACCTACAGGGTTTGTGGCCAGGGTTACCCGTTGGCGCCGGCGATGTAGGCGCAGGACGATTAATACAGCAGCGGCAATGAGTTCTAGCACTGCTAAGGCGGTGCCTACTGGATAGAGTCCTAGCGGCCAATGGACCCACAGGAAAGTGAATCCAATCATTATCCAGAATCCTAGGGTGCGCGAGTCCACGAGAGCAGTCCCTCCTTATCGAGGCGCAGGGAAAACGGGGCGGCCCCGGTGAGCAACAAAGACTAGGACACCAGGTCGTAGACGGGGCCAAGCCCGCGCAGTATCACTTTTGTGGAGAGCATATACGTCAACGGCAAGCGCGCCGCGACAATCGAAGACGACAGGGGAGTAAGGAGGGTACGGGAAAACCACGAAAGGCTCCGGAGTAATCCGGAGCCTTTGCTCTGTGCCCGAGGGGGGACTTGAACCCCCACGTCCGTTAATAGGACACTAGCACCTCAAGCTAGCGCGTCTGCCATTCCGCCACCCGGGCTGGGTGCTTCGGCCTTTCGGCCTGGCTTGTGCTTTCAACCTCTCGGCTGGGCACTCGTAAAATATAGCCCGATTCAGAGCATGAGCACAAATCGGCAGGTCATTGACTATTTCTACGTACTTTAGGAGTGATTCTTGCGGCTTAGAACTTACAACGCTGCAACTTTGCCCACTGCGCGTGGGGAAATCGGCATTCCTGCGGCGGCCTGTGGGCCGGATTGTGCTCGAAAACGGCGCAGAATGTGGCGGGCCAATCTCCAGCACATATGGTGTGACATGAGGTACAAAGGAAGCATGATTTCTTACGCTGATGATCCCCGTTTCCCCGGACCCGACCCGTACGCCCCATTGCGCGATGTGCCGTCGTTCGAGTTGACCTCAGCGGACATCGAAGACGGCGCGGAGATTGCAGAGCGCTTCCGCGCTCCGGAGTCCGTCTCGCCCCAGCTGGCCTGGTCTGGTCTGCCAGAGGGCACTAAGTCCCTCGCCGTCACGTGCTACGACCCGGATGCGCCCACCGCGTCGGGCTTCTGGCATTGGGCAGCCTTCAACATTCCTGCCAACGTCACGGAGCTGCCCACAGGCGCAGGCGCCGCAGAAGACCTCGGCCTGGGCGGTGACGTGGTGAGCCTGCGCAACGACTCGGGCGCGCGCACCTACTACGGTCCCAACCCGCCAGCCGGCCATACGCCGCACCGTTACCTCTACGTCGTCCACGCCGTCGACGTGGAAAAGCTCGACATCGACCCGGATTCCACGGCCACCGTGCTTGGCTTTAATCTGCATTTCCACGCGCTCGGCCGCGCCATTCTCTGGGGCTGGTACGAGACCGTTGAGGAGGCCTGATATGGCCAAGACCATGCCCGGCACGGCGCCGGTGCCCGTGGCGCTGCGCGTCGGTGGCGCGTTCATGGCGCTTGCACTCGTCCTGCTGCTCTTTGGCGTGCTCTCGCTCGTCTCAGACGGTTGGATGGTGCCCTACGGTGTTTCGCCCCGTTTCTTGCTCATCGTCGCCGCAGCGGCGCTTGCAGGCGCCTTCGTGACTACGAGCACGGAACACTGCGGCTCGCCGGCCCAAGTTATCGGTTTGGTCGCCGCGCTGGCGCTCGTCATCGCCAGCCGCTTCGTGAGCGCCCAGGCCATCGGCCACATGGCGCAATACTGGCTGTTCCTCTATGCCGTAGCCGCTCTCCTGTGCGCGCTCGTCATCCGACGCTCGCTTATTCCTAAGGACTAGGAGAAAAAGCCACACGCCCCCGCGTCTTCCAACGAAGACGCGGGGGCGTTGCGTGCGCGTGGGGCCTTAGGCCTTCCAGGGGAGGCCAGAGCCGACGGCATCGGAAAGCGAGGCAAGGCCATGCGCGCGGACCTGGGCGGCGAGGCCAAGGTGGATGTCGCGGATCCAATCCGGGCCGCCATAGATGAGCGGCGTGTAGCCCTGCAGGAGCGAGGCGCCGGAGGTAATGCGCTCCCACGCCTGCTCCGGGGTGGAGATACCGCCCACGGCGATAAGGGCCAGCTTGTCACCCACGCGGGCGTGGAGACGGCGCAGGACCTCCAGCGCGCGGGCGGCGACGGGCGCGCCGGAGATGCCGCCGGCGCCCATGGCCTCGACCTCTTCGCGCGGAGTCTGCAGGCCCTCGCGCGAGATGGTGGTGTTGGTGGCGACAATGCCAGCCAGACCGAGGTCGACGGCGAGGTCGGCCACGGCGTCGACATCTTCATCGGAGAGATCCGGGGCGATCTTGACGAGGACCGGGACCTTCGTGGATTCCTGGACAGCGACGAGGATGGGGCGCAGGGATTCGACGGCCTGGAGGTCGCGTAGGCCCGGGGTGTTGGGGGAGGAGACGTTCACCACGAGGTAGTCCGCGAGGTCGCCTAAGACGGAGGCGGACTGGCGGTAGTTGGCGACGGCCTCCTCGGCAGGCACCACCTTGTTCTTGCCGATGTTGATGCCGATGACGTCGCTGTAGCGGCGCGCGCGGAGGTTCTGCGCGACCTTGGAGG
Organism: Corynebacterium sp. DNF00584; assembly: GCF_001552965.1. NCBI lineage: Bacteria > Bacillati > Actinomycetota > Actinomycetes > Mycobacteriales > Corynebacteriaceae > Corynebacterium > Corynebacterium sp. DNF00584. The sequence goes on from NZ_KQ959740.1 coordinate 19,965, forward strand.
CGCCGTCATTGTTAAACCCCATGCGGTTGAGGATGGCCTTGTCTGCGGGCAGACGGAACAGGCGCGGGGCTGGGTTGCCCGGCTGCGGCATGGCGGTGACGGTGCCGAGCTCGGCGTAGCCGAAGCCCACGGAGGTCCAGGCATCCGGCGCGGAGCCGTTCTTGTCGAAGCCGGCGGCCAGGCCCAGGGGACGCGGGAAGTGGACGCCGAAGACGTCCTGAGCGAGGACCGGGTCGTCGACAGCGAGTGCCTTGCCCAGGGCGCGGTTGACGGGGCCTAGCTTCTGCAGCCCGGCGAGGCCCTGGGAAATGATGGTGTGAATGCGCTCGGGCGAGAACTGGAACATGCCCTTGAGCGCGACGTGGTAGGCCTTGATGCGAAGGTCGTGGAAGCGGGAGGAGGTCATCGGAGAATCCTTAAGGGTTTAGGCGTCGAGCTTGGGGTCGGAGACGATTTGAAGGCCAGCGCCGGTGGCGGAGCCAAAGACCGCGATGCCGTCCTCGGTGACGGCCATGTGTTGGGCGTCGGCAACAGTGTCGACCTGTCCCTGGGGCTCGGGGACACCAGAAGCGATGCGGAAGGCCTGCGCCTTATTGTTGTCCGTCGTCGTGACCCACGCGAGCTGACGGCTGTCGTCCCAAGCGGTGGCCCACGGCATGCCGTCGGTGTTGCCAAACTGGTGGAGACGAATGACGTCCTCGGAGGTGTAGATGGCCACGCGCTTGCCCTCGGTGTCCGCGGCGACGAGGACGCCATGGTTGCCGGAAGAGATAAGGCCCACGCCTTGGCCGACGCGCAGGCGGCCGCCCTCGCGGGAGTTCTCCCAGTCGAGGTTCTGGATGGTGGTGTCAGCGCGCCAGACGCGCACGACGTTGTCAGTGCCGTCCTGGTTGCGCACGGCCACGAGCTGGTCGGTGGGGGCCTGGACCGAGAAGTCGTCAATGCGCTTATCGTCCTTGTAGACGGCGACCTCGCTCGCCTCGTGAGAAGAAACGAAGAGCTCGCCGGAGGAGGTGAGCGCTGCGGCGGTCACGGGGTAGGCTTCCTCGGTATTGACCATGCGTTTCTGGGTGGGGTCCGCGGCGTCGAAAATGCGCACGCGGTTGCCGCACGCGAGAACGAATTCGGTGTCGGTCGGCGTGAGGTCGCCGCACTGTGTGTCGACGTCGATGGCCGTGGCTTTCTTCGCCGTGAAATCGGCGGGGGGGCCGATGGTGAGCGTGTCCGGGGTGCGCACGGCGATATACTCACCGGCGGCCTCAATGTCCGTGATATCACCAAAGTCGATGACGTCGCCTGCGGGGTGAGCATCCTTCGGGGAGGGGGCAGGCGAGGCGTCGCCCATCTCCTCTACGTTGTCGTCTGCGGTCGTATTCGGCATGTCCGAGCACCCGGCCACCGCAGCGCCAGCCAGGCCCACAGCGAGGGCGGTGGCGGCGAACCGGCGGGCGGCAGGAGCGGACTTCTTCATCACTACAGTCACGTCGGGTTAGTCTAGCAGCGCAACCCCGCGTGGCAGAGCACCTCACATACAGAAAAGCCGGGTAGGGTGTCCTGTCGTGATTGAAGCAACCGCCGCCAGCGACATGTCCTGGCTCCAAGTCATTGTTCTCTCCGTCGTGCAGGGCCTCACCGAGTTTTTGCCGGTGAGCTCCTCGGGCCACCTGCGCATCGTCTCCACACTTTTCTGGGGCGAAGACGCTGGCGCGTCTTTTACCGCCGTCATCCAGCTCGGCACAGAGGCCGCCGTGCTCGTCTTCTTCGCGAAGATGATCTGGCAAATCCTCACCGGCTGGTTCCGTGGACTGTTCAATAAGGAGCAGCGCGGCCAGGATTACCGGATGGGCTGGATGGTCATCGCGGGTTCCATCCCAATCGGCATCATTGGCGTGCTCGCCAAGGACATCATCCGCGAGAACCTCCGCAACCTGTGGATCACTGCCGCGATGCTCATCGCGTTCTCCTTCGTCTTCATCATCGCGGAACGCACCTCCAAGAAAACGCGCGGCTTCGAGGACCTCACGATGAAAGACGCCCTCGTCATGGGTCTGTGCCAGTGCCTCGCGCTCATCCCGGGCGTCTCGCGCTCCGGCGGCACCATCTCCGGCGGCCTCTTCCTCGGCCTCGACCGCGAGGTCGCCACGCGCTTTTCCTTCCTGCTCGCCATCCCGGCCGTGCTGGCCTCGGGACTCTTCTCGCTGCCGGACGCGTTTGACCCGGCGGCGGGACAGGCGGCATCGGGAGCCCAGCTGCTCGTGGGCACGCTCATCGCGTTCGTCATCGGCTACGCGTCGATTGCCTGGCTGCTCAAGTTCGTGGGCAACCACTCCTTCGAGTGGTTCGCGGCTTATCGCATCCCGGTGGGCATCCTCGTGATGATCCTGCTGGCCCTGGGCGTGCTGCAGCCCTTCTAGAAACGTTTAAAGCTTAAAGCGATAGGATAGTCACCATGCATTCTTGGCCCGTACCCGAATTCACCACGCTGCCGGGCACTCCGCAGCAGCTCCACCTCTATGACACCGCGAACCGCACCATTGCACCGGTGGAGGTCGAGGGTGATACCGCCGGCATGTATGTCTGCGGCATCACGCCCTATGACTCGACGCACCTGGGGCACGCGGCCACGTACCTCACGTTCGACCTCATCTACCGACAGCTGCTCGACAACGGTCACAAGGTCCACTATGTCCAGAACATCACGGACGTCGATGACCCTCTCTTCGAGCGCGCCGAGCGTGACGGCGTGGACTGGCGTGAGCTGGGCACCTCCCAGATCAACCTCTTCCGTAACGACATGGAGCTGCTCTCGGTCTTTCCGCCGCAGGACTACATCGGTGCGATGGAGGCCATCGACGAGGTCATCGACATGGTTCAAAAGCTCCTCGACAACGGCGCGGCCTATGTCGTGGACGACGCGGAGTTCCCAGACGTCTACGCATCCATCGACGCCACCGCGAACTTCGGCTACGAGTCGAACTACTCGCGCGAGCAGATGATGGAGTTCTTCCGCGAGCGCGGCGGCGACCCGGACCGCGCAGGCAAGCACGACCCCCTCGACGCGCTGGTGTGGCGCGCCCGCCGCGAGGGCGAGCCGTCCTGGGACTCGCCGTTCGGTCCGGGCCGCCCGGGCTGGCACATCGAGTGCTCCGCCATCGCCACCAATCGCCTGGGCAAGAACTTCACCGTCCAGGGCGGCGGCAGCGACCTCATCTTCCCGCACCACGAGTTCTCCGCCGCGCATGCGGAGGCCGCCCTGCACTCCGAGCGCATGGCCGACTTCTACGTGCACACCGGCATGATCGGCCTCGACGGCACAAAGATGTCCAAGTCCCTGGGCAACCTCGTCTTCGTCCACAAGCTGGTGGAGGCCGGCCACGACCCCTCGGCCATCCGCCTCGGCGTCTTCGCGGGCCACTACCGCACGGAGCGCGACTGGTCAGACGGCGTCCTCACGGACGCCGCGGACCGCTTGACCAACTGGCGCGAGGCCCTCAACCACCCAGGCTCACGCGAGCTTGCCGATGCCCTCGTCGCGACGTTGCGTGAGCATCTCGCCGCCGATCTGGACACGCCGGGCGCTCTGGCCGCGGTGGACGAGTGGGCATCGGCAAGCCGGGGCTCCGATGAGGAGACCGCGGGCGAGCTGGTATGCGCGGCACTTAATTCGCTCCTCGGCGTGCGGGTGTAAGAAAAATAGGGGACAATGGCGCTCATGAGCATTCGCGCCGACTTCCAATCCACCGTCGACGAATTCATCGCCGACCTCACGTCCTTCGCTACTGGCTCGTACCTCAAGGAGGACGAGAAGGAATTCTGGGACCAGCCCTTTGACCCGGCGGTACTGCCGCAGCTGCGCAGCCTCCTCGAAGGCTTCCTGGACAACCTCGACAAGGTGCCGGATGACCCGGATGGGGAGACCATCGCCGCCGTCGCGGTGCCCTTCGTTGAGTCGCTGGAGTCCTTCAACGCGGCCCACGCGGGCGCGGTCATCGAGCCGGAGGAGAAGGAAGACCTCGCGGCCTTTATGCATGACGCAGCCGCGGCCACTGGCGCGGACGACGAGGCGCTGCGCGCGCTGCCCGAGCTCGACTAATGGGGCGGCCGCAGGCAATCTTCTGGGACATGGATGGCACCCTCACGGACTCTGAGCCGCTGTGGGAGAAAGCCACGTACCGCATGGCCGCGTTGCTCGGCCGAGAACTCACGCCCGAGGTGCGCGAACGCACCGTGGGCGCAAGTTTCCCCAACACTTTCCGCATCTGCTGCGAATGGGCCGGTTTTACGCCCGCGCACGGCGACTATGAGCGTTACCGCGACGACTCTTTCGAGTATGTCGCCTCGCTGTATCAGTCCCAGGACACCGTGTTTCCCGGCGTTCGCGCGCTACTGTCTGAACTGCAGGCGGACGGCGTGCCCATGTTCGTGACCACGAATACGGAACGCGCCGTGGCTATCGACGTCGTCGAGTCCATCGGGCGGTCCTACTTCGTCGACGTCATCTGCGGAGACGACGTGCCCGTGGGCAAGCCAGACCCGGCGATGTACCTCGAGGCAGCACGCCGCGCTGGCGCCCCTCCCGCGGACTGTCTCGTGCTCGAGGATTCCGCGACGGGCATGCGTGCTGCCGTCGACGCGGGGTGCCGCACGATCGGCCTGCCGCTCGATTACACGGTCACTGTGCCAGCGGCGGCCGTGCCTATCGCAACGCTCCGCGGGGACGACCCGCGCGCTCGTCACCTCGACGGAGTGGCGGCGGCGGATCTCTACCGCTGGTTTGCGCAGCTGCCCACGCCATAGTTTTTGGTAGACCAAAAGAAATACGGGGGCAATCACTGCGGGCCCAGTGTGGGGGTGCAATAATGAGGCACTATGAAGAATTTTGATGAGCTTTTTGCCGAAATTTCCGCCAAGGCCGCCGCGCATGAGGCTGGCTCAGGCACCGTGGACGCCCTCGACAAGGGCGCCCATTTCATTGGCAAGAAGATCATCGAGGAGGCTGGCGAAGTCTGGATCGCCTCCGAGTACCAGTCCGACGCCGAGCTCGCGGAAGAAATGTCGCAACTCATGTACTGGACCCAGGTCATGATGGTCAAGCGCGGTCTCACCCCCGACGACATCTACAAGTATCTCTAGTACAAGCATTTCTAGAACCACAGGGGAGTTCATCCAACCATGATTAAAGTCGCCGTCCCCAACAAGGGATCACTGTCTGAAGCCGCCACATCTATCCTCGCCGAAGCTGGCTACAAGGGCCGCGGCATGAACAAGGTCCTCAACATCGTCGATGACGTCAACGATGTGGAGTTCTTCTTCCTGCGTCCCAAGGACATCGCCATCTACGTCGCCTCCGGCGTGCTCGATTTGGGTATCACCGGACGCGACCTCGCCGCCGACTCGCGCGCCGACGTCCAGGAAATCCTCGACCTCGGATTCGGCTCGTCCACCTTCCGCTATGCCAGTGTCGCTGGTGAGGACTGGAGCATTGACAAGCTTGAGGGCAAGCGTATCGCCACGTCGTATCCGAATATCGTCCGTCAGGACCTGAAAGATCGCGGGCTCAACGCCGAGGTCATCCGTCTGGACGGCGCGGTGGAGATTTCCATCCGCTTGGGCGTCGCGGACGCCATCGCCGATGTCGTCTCCACCGGCACGACGCTGCGCCAACAAGGTTTGGCCCCTTTCGGCGATCCCATCGTCACCTCCGAGGCCATCGTTATAAAGCGCTCGGGCGTTGAGGTCACTGCCGAGGAGCGGGTCGTGTTGGGCCGTATCCAGGGTATTCTCCACGCCCGCAACTACCTCATGCTCGACTACAACGTGGCGCAGGACAACCTCGCCGCCGCGGCGGCCGTCACGCCGGGCCTTACCGGCCCCACGGTCTCGCCGCTCAATCGCGAGAACTGGGTAGCGGTGCGCGCCATGGTGCCCAAGCGCGAAGCCAACCAGATTATGGATATGTTGGCCGCCCTCGGCGCCGAGGCCATCCTCGCGTCCGACTTGCGGATTGCGCGAATTTAAACCCCATATCCGGGGGGTAATCCGGCCATCGCGGCCTAGGTCTGCGCGAATAGCACTACGATGGTGGGGGTTGTAAAACACTTACCCACCCTCGAGTACTAGGAGTTGTAGACCAAAATGGCTAAAACCTCCAAGAAGGCCGAAGAGACCACCGCGAAAGTCGAAGCAACGGCTGCTGACACGGCCAAGAAAGCTGATGTGACGACCCCGGCTCCTGAGGCCGCCAAGGAAGAGAAGTCGGCGAAGAAGTCTGCCTCGAAGAAAACCCGCACCGAGACCGACCTGCTCGGCGACATGGAAGTTCCGGCTGACGCGTACTACGGCGTCCACACGCTGCGCGCCATGGAGAACTTCCAGATTTCCTACGTCACCATCAACACCATCCCGGACTTCATCCGCGGCATGGTGCAGGTGAAGAAGGCCACCGCAATGGCCAATCGCCGCCTCCACGTCCTCCCCAAGAAGAAGGCCGAGGCCATCATCTGGGCCTGCGACCAGATCCTCGAAGAAGGTCGCTGCATGGACCAGTTCCCGCTCGACGTCTTCCAGGGCGGCGCGGGCACCTCGCTCAACATGAACACGAACGAGGTGGTGGCAAACCTCGCGCTCGAGCACCTCGGCGAGGAGAAGGGCCGCTACGACATCATCAACCCCAACGATGACGTCAACATGTCCCAGTCCACGAACGACGCATACCCGACCGGTTTCCGCCTCGGCGTCTACTCCTCGCTGGATAACCTCATCGAGCGCATCGACGCCCTGCAGCAGGCCTTCAACGACAAGGGCAACGAGTTCCAGGACATCCTCAAGATGGGCCGCACCCAGCTGCAGGACGCCGTGCCCATGACGCTCGGCGACGAATTCAAGGCCTTCGCGCACAACCTGGCCGAGGAGCAAAGCGTGCTCCGCGATGCGCAGGCACGCCTGCTGGAGATCAACCTGGGCGCCACTGCCATCGGTACCGGCGTCAACACCCCGGCCGGCTACCGCAGCCAGGTCACCGCGGCGCTCGCCGAGGTCACTGGCCTCGAGATCAAGACCGCCCGCGATCTCATCGAGGCTACCTCGGACTGCGGCGCCTACGTGCTCGTCCACTCCGTCATCAAGCGCGCGGCCATGAAGCTGTCCAAGATCTGCAACGACCTGCGTCTGCTTGCCTCCGGCCCGCGCGCTGGCCTCGCCGAGATCAACCTGCCGCCGCGTCAGGCCGGTTCCTCCATCATGCCGGGTAAGGTCAACCCGGTGATCCCGGAGGTCGTCAACCAGGTCTGCTTCAAGATTTTCGGCAACGACCACGTCGTCACCATGGCCGCCGAGGCCGGCCAGCTCCAGCTCAACGTCATGGAGCCGGTCATCGGCGAGGCGCTCTTCCAGTCCATCCGCATCATGGGCAACGCCGTCGACACGCTCCGCGAGAAGTGCGTCACCGGCATCACCGCCAACGCCGATGTCTGCCGCGCCTACGTGGAAAACTCCATCGGTATCGTCACGTACCTCAACCCGTTCATCGGCCACCATAATGGCGACATGATCGCCAAGGAGTCGCTAAAGACCGGCAAGGGTGTGCGCGACCTCATCCTGGAGAAGGGCTTGCTCGACGAGGCCACGCTCGACAAGGTCCTGTCCGTCGAGAACCTCATGCACCCGGAGTTCCGCGGTCAGTTCTACATCGACGACTAAACCGCCCGTACTCCGCACACGCCCCGTCCGCGCCGCACCCTGGCGCCGGCGGGGCGTTGCGCGTGTGGGAAACAACACAAACGGGCCCAAATCGTGTCCGAAAGTATTCTATTCAGTCGCCGCGGTGGAAGAATAGGGGATAAGCGCGGCCCACGGAAGCCGCCATCCACCACTCACTTCTTTCTTTGAGAGGACTTCTCGTGGTTATTGTTCACATCCTCATCGTCCTCGCGGCGATCGTCCTGGGCGCCCGCCTCGGCTCCATCGGCATCGGCATGGCCGGCGGCCTGGGCGTCCTGCTCCTCGGCGCCACCGGCATCCCAGTTACGCGCGAGGATATCCCGTTCGACGTCATCGGCATCATCATGACCGTCATCGCCGCCATCGCCGCTATGCAGCGCGCGGGCGGCATGGACTACCTCGTCCACATCGCCGAACGTTTCCTACGTAAATCCCCGAAGCGCGTGACCTACTACGCGCCTATCGTCACCTGGCTCATGACGGTGCTCGCCGGCACCGGCCACACGGCGTTCTCCACGCTCCCCGTCATCGTCGAGGTCGCCAAGGAAGGCAACGTCCGCCCGTCGCGTCCGCTGTCCATCGCCGTGGTCGCCTCCCAGATGGCCATCGTGGCCTCGCCGATTTCGGCGGCCGTGGTCTTTATGGCCAGCGCCGTCGAGCCGCTCGGCGTGGGCTACCTCCAGCTCCTCGCCGTCGTCATCCCCGCGACCTTCCTGTCCATCTTCCCAGCGGCGTGGCTTGCCAACCGCATGGGCGCCGAGCTTGCCGATGACCCCGTCTACCAGGAGCGCATGACCGCCGGCCTCGTCAAAAAGTCGGAGGCATCGACCTACGTCCCGACCAAGGAAGCCAAGACCTCGGTGTGGATCTTCCTCGTTGCCATCCTCGTCGTCATGGCATGGGCCACGCTTACCTCGGACCAGCTGGGGCTTATCTCGGACCCGACACTGCCGCGTAACGAAGCGATTATGACCATCATGCTCACCGCTGCGACGGTCATCTTGCTCATCACGAAGGTCCCGGCCGTGGACGTCCTCAACACTCCGGTGTTCAAGTCCGGCATGTCCGCGTCCATCTGCGTGCTCGGTGTGGCGTGGCTCGGCACGACGCTCATTAACTACTACATGGAGGACATCAACTCCATCGCGGGTTCCACGCTGGAGACCTCGCCGTGGCTGCTCGCTGTCGTCCTCTTCTTCGCCGCGGCCCTGCTGTACTCGCAGGCTGCGACCGCGAAGGCCATCGTTCCGGCTGCTCTCGCGCTCGGCGTCTCTCCGCTGACCGCCGTCGCCGCGTTCCCGGCCGTCTCTGCGCTGTTTATCCTGCCGACCTACCCGACGCTGCTCGCGGCCGTCGAGATGGACGACACGGGCTCGACGCGCATCGGCAAGGCCGTGTTCAACCACCCGTTCCTCATTCCGGGCACAGTGTCCATCGTGGTCTCGGTTCTGCTCGGTTACGCCTTCGGCGCCGTGCTGCTCTAGTCGCCCCCGTTCGGGGCCGCGCGGGCATGAGAATCTCGTCTCATGCCCGCTTTTGCGTACCTGGACCCCACCGCGGCCCATGTGTGCTGGTTACTATTTAAGACATGACAACACAGCCATCCGACGTTGAAATCGCACAAGCACACCCACTCAAGCCGATTACGGAGATCGCCGCCACCGCTGGCATCCCCGACGCCGCACTCATTCCTTATGGCACCACCAAAGCCAAGGTCGACATCACCGCACTCGAGTGCGTCGAGCCCGCCGAGGGCAAGATCGTTCTCGTCACCGGCGTCTCGCCCACGCCGGCGGGCGAAGGCAAATCCACCGTGCTCATCGGGCTTGCCGATGCCTTCTCGCAGCTCGGCGAGCGCACCGTCGTCGCCCTGCGCGAGCCCTCCCAGGGCCCGGTCATGGGCATCAAGGGCGGCGCGGCCGGGGGCGGCTATTCGCAGATCGTCCCGATGGAGGACATCAACCTGCACTTCACCGGCGATTTCCACGCCATCTCGGCGGCGACGAACACGCTGGCGGCCATCATCGACAACCACATCCACCAGGGCAACGAGCTGAACATCGATCCGCGTAAGGTGACGTGGCAGCGCTGCATCGACGTCAACGACCGCGCGCTGCGTCATGTCGTCACGGGTCTGGGCGGCCCGACGCATGGCGTCCCGGCGGAGACCGGATTCACCATTACGGCGGCATCGGAAATCATGGCCATCCTGTGCTTGGCCACCTCGCTGAAGGATCTGAAGACGCGCCTGGGCGACATCACGGTCGGCTTCACCTACGACGGCGAGCCCGTCACCGCCCGCCAGCTGCAGGCAGAGGGCGCGCTCACCGCGCTCATGCGCGACGCGCTCAACCCGAACCTCGTCCAAACCCTCGGTGGCACCCCGGCCTTCGTCCACGGCGGCCCGTTCGCCAATATCGCGCACGGCTGCAACACGCTGCTGGCCACTCAGACCGCCCAGAAGTTCGGCGACGTCGTGCTCACCGAGGCTGGCTTCGGCGCGGACCTCGGCGGCGAGAAGTTCATGGACATCAAGTCGCGCTTCGGCCATCTCGACGTCGCGGGCGCCGTAGTCGTCGCGACTATCCGCTCCCAGAAGTACAACGGCGGGCAGGCTCGCGAGGATCTCACCACCGAAAATCTCGAGGCTCTCAAGGCCGGCGTCATCAACCTTGAGCGCCACGTGGAAAACATCCGCAAGTTCGGCGTCAAGCCGGTCGTGGCGCTCAACCTGTTCTGGTCCGACACCCAGGCCGAGCGCGACTTCATGCGCGAGTGGGCTAAGGGCTTCGACGTCGCGCTCGCCGAGTGCAGCGTCTGGTCGGACGGCGGCGCCGGAGCGCTCGATCTCGCGCAGACGGTCCGCGACAACTTTGTGAAGGGGGAGTCGAAGCAGCTCTACGATCCCGCAGCTGGCATCGAAGCCTCCATTGAGACCATCGCGCACGAGCTCTACCGCGCATCGTCGGTTGAGTATGGCCCCAAGGCGAAGAAGGACCTCCAGTACATCAAGGACAACGGCTGGGAGGAATTCCCCGTCGTCATCTCCAAGACGCAGTACTCATTCTCCGATGACCCGACTGCTCTCGGCGCACCCATGGGCCACACCCTCCACGTCCGCGAGCTGCTTCCGCGCACCGGCGCCGGCTTCATCGTGGCGCTCACGGGTGACGTCATGACTATGCCGGGCCTGCCCAAGGAGCCGGCCGCCAACCGCATCGACGTGGCACAGGACGGCACGATCTCCGGCCTGTTCTAAAACCACGACGTCTAGCCCCATCGGCGATGTCGATGGGGTTTTCGCGTGTGTTTCGTTAGCAGATGATGGGGTCGCCGTAGGCTGGCTGGAACCAGATGCGGCCTTGGTCGTCTTTCCAGTAGCTATCGCCGTCGGCCTTCTTCCCGTTGTGATACCTACACAGTGGCATCAAATTATCCAGGACGGAGAGCCCGCCTTTGTTGACGGCTACGATGTGAT
>NZ_KQ959741.1:0-77466 GCF_001552965.1 Corynebacterium sp. DNF00584
CCCCCGACGTGTCTACTTTCCAGGGGTCAGGCCCAGCATAAGATTTACTCGTTTGCGTTTGGTGACATCTACGACGCCTATGTGGCGAAGGCCGAGCGGAAGGAGCCCACGGAGTCGGAGGTGCGTGAGCTCATCCAGTGGATGACGGGCTACGACGATGACGGCCTGGACGAGGTGCGTGCTGATGGCACGACCATGCGGGAGTTCTTTGAGAAGGCGCCGGCGCTCAACCCTGCCAGGGAACTGGTGACGGGCAGCATCTGCGGCGTGAAGATTCAGGAGTTGGAAAGCCCGCTGATGAAACTGATTCGCCAGCTCGACAAGGTCATTGACGAGCTGGCGAAGGGCAAAGCAATGGAAAAGATTAAGCGGTCAAACGCTTAACGGCCTCGCGGATGACCTCGGGGCGCTTGCAGAAGGCGAAGCGCACGAAGTTCTTCCACGGCTCGGGGTTGTCCGTAAAAGGGGACAAAGGGATGGCGGCGACGCCGCGCTCGGCAGGTAGGCGGGTGCAGAATTCGATGGCGTCTTCGTGGACGTCGGCCACCAGGTAATAGGTGCCAGGGGTAGCGAAGACTTCGTATCCCAGCGAGGCCAGGCCTTCAGCGAGGATGTCGCGGCACTCTTCGAGGCCGGTGACCATGTTGGTCTGCCACTGCTGCTCGTGGGTGAGGGCGTGGGCGACGGCGGGCTGGAAGGGCGTCGTGGAGACGAAGGACATGAACTGCTTGGCCTTGATGACGCCGTCGAGTAGCTCCGGAGTCGCGATAGCCCAGCCGGTCTTCCAGCCGGTCGCGTTGAAGGACTTGGCGGCAGACGAGATCTTGATGGTGCGCTCGGCCATGCCCGGCAAGTCGCGCACGGAGGTAAAGGAGCCGTGGAAGACGAGGTCCTCGTAGACTTCATCAGCGAGGATAAGGAGGTCGTGCTCGACGCAGAGCTCGGCAAGGGCGTCGAGTGCGGGGCGGGAGAAGACGGAGCCCGTCGGGTTATGCGGAGAGTTGATGATGATCATCGCCGTCTTGTCCGTCACGGCGGCGCGCACGGCGTCTACGTCGAGGTCCCACGTGCCGGCGGTAGGGGTGAGGGGGACGGGGACGCGGGTGGCATCGGCAAGCGCGATGGCCGCGGCGTAGGCGTCGTAGTAGGGCTCGAGGACAATGACCTCTTGGCCGGGCTCGACGAGGCCGAGGACGGTGGCCGTGATGGCCTCCGTGGCGCCGGCGGTGACCACGAGGTGGTCGGTGGGGACGCCGTAGTGGGCGGAGAGGGCATCGAGAAGCTGGGGCACACCGCGCAGGGGCGCGTACTGGTTATGGCCGGTGGCGATCTGCTCCTGGGCGATCTCGAGCATGCGGGCGGGGCCGTCGGTGTCTGGGAAGCCCTGGCCAAGGTTAATTGCGTTGTGCTTGGTGGCGAGGGCGGTCATGGTGGAGAAGACGGTCTCGCCACACTGCTGGAGGCGCTGGACTGTCATTAGAGCACCAATAGATCGAACTTGGTGGCCTTGACGTCCGTGAGGCGCTTGCGGGCGCGGTCGAGGCGGTGCCACTCTTCCTCGGGGATGGAGGTGCGCGCGATCTTGACGATGTCCTGGTCAGGCGTGCCCCAGGCGATGGGCATGGGGGTGATCTGCTGCCAGTGGTCCTGGTCGCTGCTGGCGCGGTGGCCGGAGACGGCGGCGACGGGAATCTTCGTGCCGACGGTGCGGTTCGCCAGGCCCGGGATAGTGGTGACGGTGCGCAGTGCTGCGCCCCAACGCGGTGGGAGGTTCGGGTCGACGTTGGTGTTGACGAGAGCCATGAGGACCATGTCGCGCTCGTTGACCTCGGCGATGACGGCGGGGGCGAGCGGATACGCGTTGTAGAGCTCCTGGGCGGTGCCGACCTTGCGGGAGGCGACGACGCCGACGATGGCCATCATGATGCCGAAGAGCGCTAGGCCGATGCCGATGGTGATGGACCAGATGGCGTCTACGAGGACGTAGACGGCGATGCCGGCGAGGATGAGCACGAGGCCCATGACGAGACCCGAATTGCGTAGACGTACGGAGTCGCGGAGAAGTTCGTTGTTTTTCTTGGCGAACGCCTCGTCGACGTCGAATTTGAAGATCTTCATAGTTCCTCCAAGTCTAGTGCGTCCACGAGCCGGTACGCGTAACCCTGCTCCGCGAGGAAGCGTTGGCGGTGGACGGCGTATTCGGCGTCGAGGGTATCGCGGGTGACCAGCGTGTAGAAATGCGCCTCGCGCCCGTCCGACTTAGGCCGCAGCAGGCGGCCCAGCCGCTGGGCCTCCTCCTGGCGGGAGCCGAAGGTGCCGGAGACCTGGATGGCCAGGGCGGCCTCGGGAAGGTCGATCGAGAAGTTGGCGACCTTGGAGACAACGAGGGTGTGGATCTCGCCGTCGCGGAATTGCTGGAAGAGTTTCTCGCGCTTGGCATTGGAGGTCTTTCCATGAATGACGGGTGCGCCTATGCGCTTTCCGATGCCCTCGAGCTGCTCGAGGTAGCCGCCGATGATGAGGGCTTGCTGGCCTTCGTGCTGCTTGAGCAAGGTTTCGACGACATGGTCCTTGGCTTCGGCGGAAGCGGCGATGCGGTAGCGGTCGCGCGGCTGGGCGGTGGCGTAGAGCATGCGTTCCTCGGGGCCGAGGTCGACGCGAACCTCGACGCAGTCGGCGGTGGCGATAAAGCCCTGCTGTTCGAGCTCCTTCCAAGGCGCGTCGTAGCGCTTGGGGCCGATGAGGGAGAAGACGTCACCCTCGGCGCCGTCCTCGCGGACGAGAGTGGCGGTAAGCCCGAGGCGACGGCGAGACTGGAGATCCGAGGTCATGCGGAACACGGGTGCGGGCAGGAGATGGACCTCGTCGTAGATGATAAGGCCCCAGTCGCGGGAGTCGAAGAGCTCGAGCGCGCGGTATTCGCCCTTCGTCTTGCGGGTGACGACCTGGTAGGTGGCGATGGTGACGGGTTTTATTTCCTTCTTCTCGCCGGAGTATTCGCCGATTTCATTCTCGGTAAGCGTGGTGCGCTTGAGCAGCTCATCGCGCCATTGCCGGCCGGCGACGGTGTTAGTGACGAGGATGAGCGTGGTGGCCTGGGCCTTGGACATGGCGGCCGCGCCCACGACGGTCTTGCCGGCGCCGCAGGGCAGCACGACGACGCCGGAGCCGCCGGCCCAGAAGGAGTCCGCGGCGTACTGCTGGTAGTCACGCAGGTGCCAGTCATCCTCGGTGAGCGCGATGGGGTGGGACTCGCCGTCGACGTAGCCGGCGAGGTCCTCTGCGGGCCAGCCGACCTTGAGCAGCTCCTGCTTGAGGCGGCCGCGCTCTGAGGGCGGGACGGCGATGGTGTTGCCGTCGATGCGCGCGCCGAGCATGCCGCCGACCTTCTTGTGACGTTCGAGCTCGACGAGGATGGCAGGCTCATCGGATTCGAGGATGAGTCCGTGGGCCGGGTGGGCCTGGAGGCGCACGCGGCCGTAGCGCGACATTGTCTCCGCGACGTCGATGAGCAGCGCCTGCGGGACGGGGAAGCGCGAATACGTCTCGAGGACGTCGACGACTTGCTCCGCGTCGAAGCCGGCGGCGCGGGCGTTCCACAGCGCGAGCGGGGTGATGCGGTAGGTATGGATATGCTCCGGGGCGCGCTCGAGCTCGGCGAAGGGGGCCAGGGCTGCGCGGGCGGCATCGGCAAGCTCGTGGTCGACCTCAAGGAGGACGGTCTTATCCGACTGGACGATAAGCGGGCCATTCATTCGGCCCAGTTTAGTCCTTAAGCCGCGCGCTCATAATCCGGTGGAGGGGGAAGCGGACGGGGTGGCCGTCGCGGTCGAGGGCGTCGACCTGGCCGCCGGCGACGGTGAGCGGGGTGACGGTGACCTCGCGCGGGCGGCCGTTGCGGTCCGCGTAGCCCACGACGATGAGTCGGGAGCCGCGGGCGGCTGCCTCGATGAGTCCGATGTCCGGTCCTTCTGGAGTTTGATTGGGCTCGGCGGTGCGGATGGCGGCGACGGCACGCGCGACATCGGGCTCCTCGCGGCGGGGCGCGTGCGCGCGAGGCGTGGGCAGGAGCGCTGGCTCGGGGTGGACAGCGATGGAGGCGCCATGCTCGTCTTCGGCGGCGGGGGCGAAACCGTTGCTTCGTAGCTCTTCGAGGACGAGCCTTAAGCGTTGCTGGGAGATGGCGACGGTGGGCGCAAGCAGCCTAAGGGAGTCCACGGCGGCGACGGCTTGGGCGAGCAGGGCCTCGTCCTCGCAGCGGACGTAAGCGAGCGCCGTGCCGGAGCGCAGTGTGCCGTGCCGGCGGGCGACGTCGTCGATGAGGAATTCCACGGCCTGAGGGACCTCGCCGAGGGCATGGGCCTGGAGGAAGTCCTTGATCTCCTGGGCCGTCATACCGGAGTCCATGCCGCGGCGCAGCGACTCGGTGGAGATGCGGTAGACGCTGGCCAGGCCCGGTGACTCGAGATCCGCGAGATTCTCCAGCGTGCGCAGCAGCTCCGTGACGAGCGGGCCCGGGGTGAGCACCGTCATGTCAGCCTGCATGATGAATTGCTCGACGGCCTCGGGCACGGGGCGCTCCTGGACGAGGGCGCCGCGGGCGGTAACGCCCAGCCACTGGGCCTCGGCGTGGAGGCGCTCGATGGTGGCCGGTTGCGTGTGCGCGGCGAAGAGAGGACTGGCAAAGCGGAGGTCTTCCCAGAACTCTTCGAGGTTGAGCGGTTGGCTGCTGTTCCTGTAGACGTCGAGGATTCTCGCCCGGTGGCGCGGCAGATAGTCGTGAGCGGTCTCCTGGTCGAGGCCGCGCTGCGACTCCCACGCGGCCCACGGGGAGGTCTCCCACGCGTCGAGGAGGACCTGGAGGCGGTCGGGGAGTGGGGCGTCGGCCCATTCTTGTGCCGCCTGCGTGGGAGCCAGGAAGTTGCCCTCCGGACCGCCCTTCGGTTCTCCGCGGCCGAGGAGGCGCGCGTGGAAGCCGAGCGCGATGAGTTCCTTGACGTAGTCCGTGTCGAGTTTCCTGGCCAGGTGTGCGAGGGGGCGGACGCCCACCGTCTTGTCCTTGAGCAGCTCGACCGGCTCTTGGCCCAGGATGTCGATGAGACGGCCCATGAGACGCACGACGTCGAGGCCCGCGGCGGCGCCGGCTTCGCTAGTCTTCTGGTCCTGTACCGGCCCACCTTGGCGGCCGGACGGCTCCAGCGGGATGTTGAGCGGCGCTTGGCCTCGGAGCGCGAGGCGCGTGGCCCGCGGCAGGCGGACGGTCCGCGCGTCGACGCGCTGGAGGAGCCCCGCCGCGATAAGCCGGGGGATGGGGCGCGCCGGGTCCGCGTCTGGGGCAGCGTCGCGCGTGGTGCCCAGGCCCGTGGGCGCGAGGGTCTCCAGCACGCGGCGTTGTTCATTGTCGAGTTTTTCGATATCCGCCGGGTCCACGGCATGCTGTTCGAGCAGCGACCAGTCTGCGGGAAGCGCCGCCATGACCTCGCGGGGGACCATGACGCGGGAGTCGTCGGTGTTAAAGACGAGGGCTTTGTCTTTCAACGCGTCGATGACCGCGGCGGTGCCTGAAGGAGCGAACTCCACGGGTTCGAATTCTGCACCGGCAGCCACGAGTCGTTCCAGTATGGCCAGTTCTGCTGCGGTGCACGTGGCGAGCGCGCGGGCGAGGGAGGTGCGCAGGAGCAGGCGCGTGGCGAGCGGGGCAATGCCTGGGGGTAGCGGATGCGTGGCATCGGGGCGGTGAGTGAGGATGCGCGCGAGTTCATCGTCGCTGCGTTTGCCCAGCCAGGAGCGGAAATCAGTGGCTGGGGTGGCCGGCGTGTGAGAAGAAACCATATCGGGTGACAAGTCTAACCCCGATTAAGTTACGTTTTCCGCGCAGGTTTGGCAGAATATAGGGCATGTCGAATGTAGAGAAGAAGGGCCACGTGTCCCCGGCTTGGCCGAAGAACGACGCCCGCGAGCACGCAATTACCGAAATTTCCGCTCCGTTTGCCGGCGCTTCGAGCCCGTACGGTGACGACACTGTTCTGCCTCTCCCGGCTGAGAAGCTGAACTACGTTCACCCGTACACGCGCATCAACCGCTAAGGTTTCGGCGCACGCATGGCACCCTTCGGGGTGCCTTTCGTCGTTTTCGGGTGGAGCAGGCGAGCAGAATCTGCCTCACTTCGTGGCTGCAGAGCCTCACTGGGCGCAGACTGTGGCGACTTTTGTTCGTGGCTACGCGACCCCAAAACCACGAAAGCCCACGCCGCTCCGCAGGGGAGCGCGTGGGCTGAACGCTATCGGTGCTTACAGGGAAGCGATGACAGCGGCAATCGGGTCGACCGAGTTGCGGTTGGCCGCGTAGAGGTTGTTGAGGGACTCGCGGTTGGCCTTGTACTGCTCCTTGAAGTTGGCGGGCAGCTGGTAGCCGTACTTAGTGGCGGTGTCCGTGATCAGCGCGTAGAGGTTGTCCACGGCGAGGTCATCGGACTCGGAGGAAGCCTGTGCCGGAGCGGCCGGGGCAGCAGCCTCAGGCTGAGCGGCGGGGGCCGGAGCCGGAGCCGGGGTGGCATCGAGATTGCGCGGCGTCGGGGCGGAGTTCAGGCCCAGGGACGCGGAGCAGGCCGGCCATGCGCCCCAGCCCTGTGCGGCGAGGGTGCGCTCGGCGACAGCAATCTGCTGCTCACGGGTGGCCTGGTTGGCGGTCGGGGCGAACTCGCCGCCGCCGTAGGCCTGCCAGGTGGAAGCGGAGAACTGCAGGCCGCCGTGGTAGCCGTTGCCGGTGTTGATGGCCCAGTTGCCGCCGGACTCGCACTGTGCGAGGCGGTCCCAGTCAGAATCCGGGGCCGCGGAGGCGGTCGGGGCCATGAGGGTGGCAGCGGCGCCGAAGGCGACGGTGGTGGCGGCGAACTTAGCGGCCGTGTGCTTCTTAGCGGAATGACGTCCCATGATTGAGTGTTCCTCTCTCTTCCCGCTATAAGTACTGAATGCGCGTCGGTCAAAAGTGTCGGGCTGGGTCAGGCTGCAACCGTTTGGATTGATAAGCGGGTGGTTGCCGGCCGTGAGCCGTGGTGCTCCGACTTAAGCGCTTGGGGGACACGGTACCGGTTTATAACGAAAGTGTCACGTTCTTTGACCTTTTCGTGACAATGTCCGCTCGCCGGAGCCGGCCGCCTAATGAAAAATCCCAGGTGAACGGATTTTGAGAAGCGTTACAATCGATTTTGTGAGACGCGCCACACGGGTCGCCGCGCCACGATTGTGATGTGATTTCGCAACCGGCGGGCGCGTAGTAAAATGACATCTTCCCCTGAATACTCTTTTATCCCTAAGACACAAGAAAGTGGTGAGCCTCGTGCCTATCGGCAAAGTGAAGTGGTACGACGCGGAGAAGGGCTTTGGCTTTGTCTCCAATCCCGGCAGCGAGGATGTCTTCGTTGGACGTTCCGTACTCCCGGAGGGCGTTGAGGAGCTGGTGCAAGGCCAGCGCATCGAGTTCGACTTCGCGGCCGGCCGCCGCGGCCCGCAGGCGTTGCGCGTGAACGTGCTCGACAAGCCGCGTCGCCGCACCCCGTCCCGCAAGCCCGAGGAATTGGGCTCCATGATTGCAGACGTCATGACGGTCCTCGAGTCCCAGGTGCAGCCTTCGCTCACCGCAGGGCACTACCCGGACCGCAAGACCGGACGCGATGTCGCCGCCATCCTGCGCGCCATCGCCAAGGAGCTTGATTCATAAAAAACGCACCGCGCGTCACCGTGAGACCACAGTGACGCGCGTTTGTTATTGGGGAGAAGATTATTCAGCCGGGGCAGAAGACGTCGCCGTCGCCGCCGCGAGCTCATCCGGGGCAAGAGTAGACAGGGACCATACAGCCGTATACGGCGTTTCCTCGCCGCCCTCATTGGTGCCCAGCAGCACCGCAGAAACCTCCACGACGGCCAGGTGCGCCTTCTTGCCTTCCGATGCCCCCTCCACCGAGCCCGGAACTTCCACCACCGTCGTCTCGCCGGCGCCGTGGAGCTGCTCATCGTTGGCCGCCGGGTCGTCGTAGATGGTGAGCAGCTGCCACTGGTTGGACGCGATATCGTCAGGCACCTCGATCTTCAAGGTGTCATTCTCGCCGACGACGAGGTTGGGCACCTCGCCCTCGGGGCAGTCCGCGCCGGGCTCGCACACCATGTACGGGGCGACCTCCATGGATTCATCACCGACGGATGCGGTGACCTTAATATCCTGCGGCTGCGCCCCTGGCTTATTGCTGCGCCAGTTCTGGAAGAGTACGACCGCCACGACGATCACGACGACGGCGATGATGACCGCCAGTAATTGGAGGAGGGATTTCTTCTTAGCCTCTTTGCGCGTTGCCATGGTGCAAAATACTACTCGACGGACACTACGTGTCGGACGCAGCGGGCTCGAAGCTCACTCGGTACAGATCCGGCCAGCGCTTGCCCGTGACGTAGAACTGGTCCGTGCCCTTGATGTGCGCGATGCCGTTGAGCACGTTATTGGGATCGTCCGCCGCGTTATTCTTCACGCCCGACGCGTCGATGACGCCGGTGACCTCGCCGGTGGCCGGGTCGATACGCAGGATGTCCGTGCTAAACCACACGTTGGCATAGACGTGGCCGTCGACGCACTCGAGCTCGTTAATCTCGTTGACCGGTGCGCCGTCCCGCGTGACCGTGACGCGCGAGCGCTCCTCGAAGTTATCCGGGTCGAGGTGGCGCAGTTCCGCTGTGCCGTCCGACATGATGAGTTCGTTGTCGAGCGCGCACAGACCCCAGCCTTCGCCCTCGTAGTGGGCGCGGCCGGTTTCTTTCAGCGTCGCCGCGTTGTAGCGGATGGCCTCGCCGGCCTTCCACGTGAGCTGCCAGATGGAATCCTCAAACTGGGTAATGCCCTCGCCGAAGAGCCGCGGGTCCAGGTCGACCGACGCGCGCTCGTCGCCCGTGACCGGATCAAAGCGGTAGAGGCGGGACTCGCCGTACTGGCCGGTGCCTACCCACAGCTCGCCGTCCTCGGTGGCCTCGAGGCCCTGCGTAAACGACGTCGCATCAAAAGGCAGCGTCTCGTGGACGACCGCGGTGAGTTTCTCCACCTCGGCCGGGGCGGCGGAGGTGGGGGAGGAGGAACCATCAGTGCCGCACGCGGCGAGGAGCGCGGCGGGCACGATGAGCGCGGCGACCCCGGCGGCCACCTGCGACCGCGGAGTGGCCGCAGGGGAAGAGGAAAACCGAGCTGTGAGAGAGCGAAGCATACCTAAGGACGCTACCACGGCGCGGATGGCCCATAATAGGAAGCGTGTCAAGCAAAAAGAGAGAGTCCACCCACCGCAACCCGCTCCTCGGCGCGCGCGCTGTGGAGGTGGCGCGGGAGGCCGTTGCCGAGCTGGGCGAAGGGGGCATCGGCAAGCATATTGGCGTCGCCGGGCTCACGCGCAACGTCGCGACGCACCGCTTTGAGGCCGACATGCCTGGCTACCCGGGCTGGGAGTGGCAGGCGGTGCTCGCGTGCGCGGCGGGCTCGGAGGACGTGACCGTCAACGAGGTCGCGCTCGTGCCCGGCGGCGACGCCCTCCAGGCACCCGAGTGGGTGCCCTATGCCGAGCGCGTGCGTCCCGGCGACCTCGGCCCGGGTGACCTCATGCCGGTGCCTGACGATGACCGTCTCGACGACTTTGGCAACCTCACCGAAGCCGCCGTCCAGGACGCCCGCACACGTTGGCGCACCGGCGAGTTCGGCCCGAATTCCGCCATGGCGGCTGCGGCCCCGCTGCAGTGCAAGACGTGCGCTTTCATGGTTCCGTTCATGCCCAACTTCGGAGTGTGTGCAAACGCATATTCCGCCGATGGCCGCGTGGTCCACGCCACGTATGGCTGCGGCGCGCACTCAAATACCACGGTCACAGAGACCGACAACGAGCCCGGCCGCGCCTTCGACGACGAAAAGCCCATCTTCTGATCTAGTCCAGTTTTGCGTTTTTGCCTGTGGTGGGGGAATCTTTGCAGGTAAAACTCAATCCTCCTGGCACTAGGTAAAGGGGCTCTTGATCGTGAAGACTGCTCTCGATCGGTATTTCCATATCTCTGAACGCGGTTCCACTGTAGGAACCGAAGTCCGCGCGGGAACGGTCTCGTTCTTCGCGATGGCGTACATCATCCTGCTCAACCCGCTCATCTTGGGCACCACACCCGACGTCAACGGCCACGCGCTCGGCATCCCGCAGGTCGCGGCCGCCACGGCGCTTATCGCCGGCATTATGACCATCGCCTTCGGCGCTATCGCCCGCTACCCATTCGCCATGGCGGCGGGCCTGGGTATGAACACCTTTGTTGCGGTCACGATGGTCGCCACCAAGGGCCTGTCCTGGCAGGAGGCCATGGGTCTCGTGGTCATCGAGGGCAGCATCATCGTGCTGTTGGCCGTCTCCGGCTTCCGCACCGCCGTCTTTGAGGCCATCCCGCACTCCATGAAGGCCGCGATGGGCGTCGGTATTGGTATGTTCATCGCCATCATCGGCTTCGTGGACGGCGGGTTTGTCACCCGCGTGCCGGACGCCGCGCACACCACCGTGCCGGTTGGCCTGGGTATCAACGGCTCCATTGCGACCTGGCCGGCCTTCGTCTTCGTTATAGGCCTGCTCATCTGCGCCTTCTGCGTCATCCGCAACGTCCCGGGCGGCCTGTTCCTGGCGATTGTCATCACGACCGTCATCGCGATCATCCTGCAGGCTCTCTTCCCCAACGAGGACTGGGGCATGGCCACCCCGGGCGCCCCGTCGTCGCTCGGCGGCATGCCGGATCTCTCCATCGTGGGTGAGGTGAGCCTCTTCGGCGCGTTCACCAAGCTGGGCGTCGTCGCCACCGTGCTACTCATCTTCACGCTGCTGCTCACCAACTTCTTCGACGCCATGGGCACCATGACGGGCCTGGGCAAGCAGGGCGACCTCGTCGACGAGGACGGCGTTCTGCCGGACATGAAGAAGGCCCTGGTCGTCGAGGGCTTCGGCGCCGTGGCCGGCGGCCTGGGCTCCGCCTCCTCCAACACCGTCTTTGCAGACTCTTCTGCGGGCATCGCCGATGGCGCCCGCACCGGCCTGGCCAACATCACGACGGGTGTGCTCTTCCTGCTCGCCATGTTCTTGACCCCGCTCTATGAGATCGTCCCGATCGAGGCCGCCGCACCGGTCCTCGTCATCGTGGGCGTGCTCATGGCCTCCCAGATCACCGAGATCGAGTGGCACAAGATGGAGGTCGCCATCCCGGCGTTCCTCACCATCGTGGTCATGCCGTTTACTTACTCCATCGCCAACGGCATTGGCGTGGGCTTCATCGCCTTCGCTGCCATGGCTGTCTTCGCAGGCAAGGCCAAGCAGGTCCACTGGATCATGTGGCTCGTGGCCGCGATGTTCGTGGTCTATTTCGGCATGGGACCGATTTCCTCCGTTATCGTTTAGTTCGCTGCATTCCCGACACGGTAGTGTCGGGTACATGCGCTACGTAATTGAAGACGTCAACGACCCTCGCCTAGATGACGTTCGGAACTTGAAAAAGTCCGACGCCCACGGCGAGGGTCTTGTCATTGGCGAGGGCCCCATCATCGTCGAGCGCCTGCTCGCCTCCGCGTACCCCACCCGCTGCATTGTGGGCTTCAAGGCGAAGATCGACACCTACCTGTCGCAGCACGAGGTGCCCGACGACGTGCCCATCTACGAGGTCACCCGCGACATGCTCACTGAGGTCGCCGGCTTTGACATGCACCGCGGCCTGCTCGCGTCCGCGGACCGCCTGGACGCCTGGTCGGTCGACGAGGTCATCGAGGGTGCACAGACGCTCGTCGTCATGGAAGGCGTGGGCGACCACGAGAATATCGGCGGCATCTTCCGCAACGCCGCGGGTATGGATGTCGACGGCGTGCTGCTGGGCTCCGGCACCGCGGACCCGCTCTACCGACGCAGCGTCCGCGTGTCCATGGGCCACGTCCTGCGCCTGCCGTGGGCCCGCTTCGAGGGCGGCTACACCAATTGGCAACATAAGCTGGCCAAGCTTTCCGATGCCGGCTTCCGTCTCGTCTCCTTAACCCCCAGCGAGGACGCGGTCCACCTGGCCCAAGCTCTCAAGGGCGCCGAGAAGGTCGCGCTCCTCGTGGGCGCCGAAGGCCCCGGCCTTACCGAACACGCGATGAAGGCCACGGACGTCCGCGCACGCATTCCGATGGCCCCGGGAACCGATTCCTTGAACGTGGCGACGTCCGCGGCGATTGCGTTCTACGAGCGCCAGCGCTCGCTGCTCGACTTCTAGCCCCGCGCTCCCCAGTCCTGGCGGCATTGTTACGCTTCAGGCCGAGATGTGCCGATTTTCGGCTCACGCGGAGGGCACAGTCGGCTTGGAGTGTGATTGGCCGCGGCTGGATCTACGTTCAGGACATATAGGGCACCGTGTGGGCGCTCGGGAAGGGGCTTATATGTCCTGAAGGGACTTTTGTGTCAATTTTCAGCGCGCGCGGAGGGGCTAGCGGCGGCGGTTCTTGAAGAACGTGACGACGCGCGAGGCAATGGTGCGGCCGAGGTCCGCGAGGTCGTGCGCGGTGCGCTGGGCGGACTCGGCGATGGTGGACTCGGGCTCGGCCTCGGGGTCTGCGTAGTCGTCGTAAGCGCCGTTGGCGGGGCCGACGCCCAGCTTCGCGGCGGAGGTCTCGACGAGCTCGGAGGTGGACTTAGGTGCGGGGGCCGGGTCGACCTTGGGCTCGGGGCGGCCGTCGATGGCGTAGCCCACGACGTCGAGGTTGGGACCGTTCTCGCCGATTTCCACGCCGAGCCAGGTGCGCTCGGCTTCCTGCATGAGCTCCTGGGGGACGAAGGGCAGCGTGATGGCACCGAAGGTGGAGGGGCGGTGCTCGCCGGCCCAGTAGGGGCCTTCGTAAGGCTCGGGCAGGCCGATGTCCTCGATGAACTCGGTGCGCGTCGAGCACAGGGAGCGCTTGAGCTCGTAGTTCTCCCAGTGTGCCATGCCGGCGTAGCCCTCCTCCTCGTTGGACGCGAAGGCGAAGATGTGCTTGGCGTTGATGGCGCGCAGCAGGAGCGGGGAGAGCTTGGAGAGCGTGAGGGCGTCGTCCATGATGACGGTCTGGACCACGGTCACGCCGGGGTAGCCGCCGATGTAGAACTCGCCCACGTCAGCCTGCGCGGAGCGGCCGAGCGGGAACTGGCCAATGGGCGTCACGGGGAACGCCGGATTGAGCTGGCTCAAGTACTTGCGCCCGAAGCCGCGGTCCGCCTTGGGATCGGCGTTGAGGACCTTCGCGATGTCAGCGGCGGGCTCGGAGCTGTCGCCCACGGTGACGTACCAGAGAGTAAGGACTGCGCGTGAGATGTTCATGAGAGGGAATCTTTCTTGAGTGAACGTCTAGAGCTGGACTGGGCGGTTAGTCGCGGGGACGCTTCGTGTTGCCGCGCACGCCGAGGAGGACGTCTTCCCAGTTCGGCGTCGAGGCGCGACGACGGCGCTTGGACGGCTTGGGCGCGGGCGACGGATGCTGGAGAAACTCCTCGTCCTTGTCGTTGGACTCGGACGCTGCGTTGGCTTTTTCCTCAGAGGGCTCCGCATCCTCGGAGTCGTGCGGGGTGCCCACGGGCGCGATGGTAGGAGCGGTGAGGTCCGTGACGTCGGTGACCTCGACCACGGTCTCGTCCTCCTCGGAGGCGTCGGCGCGGCGGGAGTGGCGCAGCGCGTCCAGTTCGTCCTGCTCGCCGTAGGAATACGGATCGAAGTCCTCGTCCTCGCGGGCGTCGAGTGCCTCGACACGGCGGGAACCGCGGCCGACGGAGGTGAGCGAGCGTACCGGCTGGACGAAGTCCGGGTCAGTGAGGTCAGCGGCCACGGTGTTGCGGGCGACGAGGGTGGACGCGGAGCCGGAGGACTCACGCAAGGTCCACTCGGCCTCGTTTTCGCTCAGGCCCGTCTTCCACGTGACGCGGACGGTCCAGGGCTGGCCCTTCTCGCGGTAGGCGTCCCACGCGGCGTCAGAAAGTGAGTGGCCGCGGGCGGCGAAGGCGGTGGCGAGGACCTCGTAGATGGTGAGCTTGGCTGGGCCGTCCTCGCGGACCGGGTGGGCCTGTTTGGCGAGCTCCGCGATGCGCGAGCGCTCCATGAGCACGGGGTGTGCGAAGGGCTCGACGCGGGATTCGGCGACGCCCATTTCCTCGGCAAGTTCGGCGACGGTGGCGCCAGCGCGGATGCGGTGCTGAATCTCCGGCGGGCGCATGCTCAGCTTCTCGGTGGTGGGACGGCGCGGCGCGGAGCCGACGGCCGTCAGCCGCGGGGCAGGAGCAGGTGCTGCGGGTGCTTCCGATGCCGCCGGTGCCTCCGGCACATCCTGCTCGGCCGGAGCCTGGGGCTCCGGTGCGGTAGAGGGGGCATCGTCAGGCTGGGCGGCAAGCTGGGCGCGAATATCCGGGGCGAGGGCGCCGAGATCGAGGAAGAATTCCTCTCCGTCTTCGGTGCGCAGCACCAAAGAGGTCTCGGTCGACTCGTTGTCGACCACGAATAATTCGCGCATGATCGCTCTCCTTTAATTCCTGTCGCGATGGCGGACTGTGGTGTCCACCATATCGCAGGAAAGGAGCTACTTGGCGGCTGCCGCGCCCGAATCGAGCACGTAATCGATAGCCTTCGTGAGCTTTTCGACGTCCTCGGTCTCGATGGCGGGGAACATGCCGATGCGCAGCTGGTTGCGGCCGAGCTTGCGGTAGGGCTCCGTGTCTAGGATGCCGTTGGCGCGCAGGGCAGCGGCAAGAGCGGCGGCGTCGATGGAGTCATCGAAGTCGATGGTGCCGACGACGAGGGAGCGTGCGTCCTTTTCGGCGACGAACGGGGTAACACCCTCGCGGGCCTCGGCCCAGTTGTAGAGGACATCCGAGTTGGCGGTGGTGCGTTTGACCATGCCCTCGAGCTTGCCGTTGGCGTTCATCCACTCGACCTGGTCGGCGAGCATGAGCAGGGTAGCGACGGCCGGCGTGTTGTAGGTCTGGTTCTTACGCGAGTTGTCTACGGCGGTCTGCAGGTTGAGGAAGGCCGGGATGAAGCGGTCCGAGACGTTGATCTTCTCGATGCGCTCCAGAGCCGCCGGGCTCATGGCAGCGAGCCACAGGCCGCCGTCCGAGGCGAAGCACTTCTGCGGGGAGAAGTAGTAGACGTCAGCTTCCTTCATGTCGACAGGCAGGCCGCCGGCGCCGGAGGTCGCGTCGATAGCAACGAGGGCGTCCGAGTTGGGGCGCTTGATCTGAGTCATGGCACCCGTGGAGGTCTCGTTGTGTGCCCACGCGACGACGTCTGCGCCCTCGAGGTTGAGATCCGCGGAGGAGGGGGCGGTGCCGACGGGGGCATCCGTGATGTTCGGCTCGTCGAGCCACGGAGCCTGCTTGGAGGCCTTGGCGAACTTGCCGGAGAACTCACCGAATGTAAGGTGCGAGGACTTCTTTTCGATAAGGCCGAAGGTGGCGGCATCCCAGAAGGCGGTGGCGCCGCCCAGGGAGAGGATGATCTCGTAACCGTCGGGCAGAGAGAAGAATTCAGACAGGCCGTCACGGACGCGGCCGACGACGTCCTTAACAGCGGGCTTGCGGTGGGAAGTGCCGATGATGTCGATGCCGTGGTTGGCGATGGCCTCGATCTGGGACGGACGAACCTTGGACGGACCGCAACCAAAGCGGCCATCGGACGGGACAAACTCTGCAGGAATCTGAATGCTGGGGTTGCTCATGCGGTTATAATAGCCACCACTCACGGGTTTTCGGTTGCTTACTAGAAAAAGGGGACTAATTCACCCCGACCGCAGGTTGTAGTAGTGGTCACATTTCCTGGTAGGGTGGGGAGTTGGCAAAACCGAAATGCGCGTACTGTTTACTAGTAAAGTGATCCTTAAAGCGCGCACTGCGAGAGCCTTATGAGGTGCCTCCAGCGATGGCACATGCTTTATTCACTGGTTTAACAAAGAAAGGAACCAACGTGGCTACCGACAATAACAAGGTTGTTCTCCACTACCCGGGTGGCGAGTACGAGATGGACATCAAGCAGTCCACCGAAGGCGACTCCGGCTTTGACATCGCCAAGCTGCGTAACGAGACCGGTCTCGTCACGTTCGACCCGGGGTACGCCGCCACCGGCTCCACCGAGTCGAAGATTACCTTCATCAACGGCGAAGAGGGCATCCTCCGTTACCGTGGCTACGACATTGCTGACCTGGCGCAGAACGCCACCTTCAACGAGGTGTCCTACCTGCTCATCAACGGCGAACTGCCGAACCAGGAGCAGCTCACCAAGTTCAACACTGAGATCCGCCACCACACCCTCCTCGATGAGGACTTCAAGGCGCAGTTCTCCATCTTCCCGCGCGACGCGCACCCGATGGCTGTGCTCGCCTCCTCCGTGAACATTCTCTCCACCTACTACCAGGACCAGCTCAACCCGCTGGACCCGGAGCAGCTCGACAAGGCGACCGTCCGCCTGCTCGCCAAGGTGCCGATGCTCGCGGCTTACGCTTACCGTGCCTCGGAAGGTAAGCCCTACATGTACCCGGATAACAACCTCAACGCACGCGAGAACTTCCTGCGCATGATGTTCGGTTACCCGACCGAGGACTACGAGGTTGACCCGGTCGTCTCCAAGGCTCTGGACAAGCTGCTTATCCTCCACGCAGACCACGAGCAGAACTGCTCTACCTCCACGGTCCGCATGATTGGTTCCGCCCAGGCCAACATGTTCGTCTCCATCGCTGGTGGCATCAACGCCCTGTCCGGCCCGCTGCACGGTGGCGCCAACCAGGCCGTCCTGGAGATGCTCGAGGACATCCAGAAGAACAACGGCGGCGACGCAACCGACTTCATGAACCGCGTGAAGAATAAGGAAAAGGGCGTTCGCCTCATGGGCTTCGGCCACCGCGTCTACAAGAACTACGACCCGCGCGCGGCCATCGTCAAGGAGACCGCACATGAGATCCTCGAGCATCTCGGCGGCGACCCGATGCTCGACCTGGCCATGGAACTCGAGCAGATTGCACTCTCGGACGACTACTTCGTCTCCCGCAAGCTGTACCCGAACGTCGACTTCTACACCGGCCTTATCTACCGCGCCATGGGCTTCCCCACGGACTTCTTCACCGTGCTCTTTGCCATCGGCCGTCTGCCGGGCTGGATCGCTCAGTACCGCGAGCAGCTGGAGCTCAACACGAAGATCAACCGCCCGCGCCAGATCTACACCGGTGAGTCCCTCCGCGCCTTCACCCCGCGCTCGGAGCGTAAGTAATCCCTAATTTTTTGTGGCGCCTTCGCTGCATAAATAGCGAGAAACCGCACGGTGTCCCGTATAATGGGCTGCTAGTGCGGTTTTCTCATAGCTGTTGTAGTCCACTGTGCGGCCGCAGCGCTACCGCTAAATCTCGCTTAACAATTCGCTCCAAGGAGAGGTGCATCCCATGGAAAAGCCACTGATCGAAGCCCAGACCGGCCCGGCCCCGACGGAACTCGTCATCGAGGACATCGTGGTCGGCGACGGCGCCGAGGCGCAGCCGGGCGGCGTCGTGGAGGTCCACTACGTGGGCGCCGATTATGAGACGAACCAGGAATTCGATTCTTCTTGGGACCGCGGACAATCCATCGAGTTCCCGCTCACCGGCCTCATCGCCGGTTGGCAGGAAGGTATTCCGGGCATGAAGGTGGGCGGCCGCCGCCAGCTCACCATCCCGCCGGAGAAGGCTTATGGCCCCGTGGGCGGCGGACACCCGCTCTCCGGCCGCACCCTGGTCTTCATCATCGACCTCATTCGCGCGGCCTAAGCCACACGGCCTCATTTCGTGGCGCCCTCGGGTCTGTCTTTACGGCGGGCTCGGGGGCTTTCGCGATCTCTGGGGTTCCTAGTGTGAATGAGTTGGTCGATTTCTTGAAATTTTCCCGTGACTCATTCACGTTTCGAGCTCTTGTCCCTGCCTAGTGTGAGAAACGCGGCGGCGGCAGGCCGCGGTAGGGCACAATGGGGGACATGACTGTAGAGAACGTTTCTTTTAATGACGACCGTGAGATGCCCCAGCTGGGCTTGGGCACCTACAAGCTGCGCGACGACGAGTGCGTGCGCACCATCCGCGAGGCCATCGAGATTGGTTACCGCAAGTTCGACACCGCGACCTTGTACAAGAACGAGGAAGCCGTGGGCAAGGCCTTGAAGCAGGCCATGGATGCCGGCGACGTCACCCGCGATGAGATCTTTGTGACGACGAAGGTATGGCACGATCACCACGGCGCGGATCTCGCGCCGCAGGCTTTCCATGAGTCCCTGGACAAGCTGGGGCTGGACTACATCGACCTTTACCTCATCCACTGGCCGTGGCCGCAGGGTGGCAAGTACGTGGAGACGTTCAATGCGATTGCGCGCCTGCAAGGCATGGGCCAGATTGCATCCATCGGCGTGGCCAACTTCTACGAGGAGACGCTCGATACGCTCATCAAGGAATCCGGCATTGTGCCGGTGCTCAACCAGGTGGAGCTGCACCCGGGCTTCACACAGCCGGAGCTGCGCGCGTACCACGACGAACACGGCATTATCACCGAGGCGTGGTCGCCGCTCGCGCGCGGTGTGGTGCTCACTAATCCGGATATCAAGGCGATCGCTGCGAAGTATGAGGTGACCACGGGCCAGGTGGTGCTCGCGTACCTGCTACAGCTGGGCATCTCGGTTATCCCCAAGTCCGCGCGCAAGGAGCGGCTGGCGGAGAACTTCGCGGCGGCAGAGCTTACGCTCACGCGCGCGGAGATGGACGTCATGAACTCCCTCGACGGACGTGAGGGATTCGGGCGCATGTTTAATGATCCGCGCGACTTTCCGGGTGCGGAAGGCTAGTTCGCACTCGCCGGCCGCGAACGTTGAGGCCGCTGTCCCCGGTGGGGCAGCGGCCTTTTGAGTGCGGTTTTCCTAGTGAGACGTGTGACACATTGGGGTTTGCAAAGTTGGCAAAAGGCGCTTGTATGCAAGTTGGGGGTAGTTTTGCAAGCTGTAAATATCCATGTTGAGGGTGGGTATGGGGGTAGTTAATTCTTGCAAAGGATGAATTTTTAGCGACAGCTACAACGTTGCACATAATCCTCTGTAACTTACACATCAAGCAAAAAATGTGACCTCTGCCTCAGGCGGTGTGAGCCGGTGCGGCGGGGTCGGGCTTAAATTTTTGACCTATCCCTCGCCCTTTTGGAAGGAGCACATGCAATGTCTGCACTCTCTGCCGACTCCAGCATGACGGCCCCGGCGCAACGCCGGGAGCCGACTGCGGAGGAATTCATCGCCATGCGCGAGAGCGCCGAATTTGGCAAGCTGCGCGGGGCCTACCGCAACTTTACGTTCCCCATGACCGTCGCGTTCTTCTCGTGGTACATCGTCTACGTGCTGGCCGCGGTCTTCGCGCCGGGCTTTATGGGTACCGAGCTGCCGGGCGGCTGGAACGTTGGCCTGGCCTTCGGTATTGCTCAGTTCGCGACCACGTTCATCATTACGTGGGTTTACGTGAAGTATGCCAATAAGAACATCGAGCCGCGTGCGGCCAAGATTCGTGAAGAACTGGAGGGATAGACAATGACTACGTTCCACCTCGCCGCCGCGAGCGCCGATGCCGCCGCGGGCAACCCGATTCTCAATATTTCCGTCTTCGTCGTCTTCCTTGTCGTGACCATGTGGGTGGTCCTGCGTGCCGGCAAGTCGACGAAGGAAGCCTCAGACTTCTACACCGGTGGCGGCTCCTTCTCTGGCCGCCAGAACGGCCTCGCCATCTCCGGTGACTACCTGTCCGCCGCGTCCTTCCTTGGTATCGTCGGCGCCGTCGCGCTCACCGGTTACGACGGCTTCCTGTACTCCGTGGGCTTCTTCGTCGCATGGCTCGTGGCGCTCATGCTCGTGGCTGAGCCGCTGCGTAACGTGGGTCGCTTCACCATGGCTGACGTGCTGAGCTTCCGTCTCAAGCAGAAGCCGGTCCGTGTGGCCGCCGCTATCGCGACGCTCTTCGTCTCGCTGTTCTACCTCATCGCGCAGATGGCCGGCGCCGGCTCCCTGGTTTCGGTCCTGCTCAACATCCACGACTTCTTCTGGCAGGCCGTCGTCGTTGGTATCGTGGGCGTCCTCATGATTGTCTACGTCCTCGTGGGCGGTATGAAGGGCACGACCTACGTTCAGATGATTAAGGCCGTCCTGCTTGTTACCGGTGTTGTTGCGATGTGCGCCATGGTCTTCATCTCCATCAAGGGTGGCTTCGGTGCCCTCTTCGATGGCGCGGTGCAGGCGCACGCTGGCTCTGAGTACCTGGCGCAGAAGGGCTACGAGGCCTCCCAGATTATGGAGCCGGGCTTGAAGTACGGCAAGTCCCTCACTACGAAGATTGACTTCATCTCCCTGGGTATCGCCCTCGTCCTCGGTGTCGGTGGACTCCCGCACGTCCTCATGCGCTTCTACACGGTTCCGACTGCGAAGGAAGCTCGCCGCTCCGTGACCTGGGCCATCGTCATCATCGGTGCTTTCTACCTCATGACGCTCATCCTGGGCTTCGGCGCCGCCGCTCTGGTTGGTCCGGACCGCATCCTCGCCGCGCCGGGTGGCGCGAACTCCGCCGCACCGCTGCTGGCCCTCGAGCTGGGTGGCTCCGTGTTCATGGCGGTCATCTCCGCCGTTGCCTTCGCAACCGTCCTCGCGGTCGTCGCTGGCCTGGCGATTACCGCCTCGGCGTCCATCGCCCACGACGTCTACCACTCCGTTATCCGTAACGGTCAGTCCACGGAGGCTGAGCAGGTCCGCGTCTCCCAGATGACCGTCGTTGTCCTCGGTGTCGTCGCCATCATCCTCGGCATCCTGGCCATGACCCAGAACGTCGCCTTCCTGGTCTCCCTGGCCTTCGCCATCGCGGCCTCGGCTAACCTGCCCACCATCCTGTACTCCCTGTACTGGAGGCGCTTCAACACCGCGGGTGCTGTGGCCTCCATGTACACCGGTGTCATCTCCTGCCTGGTCCTCATCTTCTTCTCCCCGGCAGTCTCCGGCACCGAGACCTCGATGTTCCCCAACGCGGACTGGGCACTGTTCCCGCTGTCCTCGCCGGGTATCGTCACCATCCCGCTCGCATTCATCGTCGGCTGGGCTGTCTCGCTCATGACCAAGCCGGACAACTTCGAAGAGCTCTCCGCCGAGATGGAAGTTCGTTCCCTCACCGGCGTGGGCGTTGAGGCTCCGGTTGACCACTAAAGGGGACCGCTAAAGGTCGAACACGCAACGGTTAGCTTCTCAACGCTCACACCCGCAGGGGTAGCCCGCCCCGTCGCATACGCTGAATGCCACCGCCTTCTTTCTGAAGAAGGCGGTGGCATTAGTAATATGTGGTGAGTGAATCGGATGATAAGTCTGGCCCTCGCCGCGGCGCTGGCGGGGACGCTGGTGGCGTGTACACCGCCGCATGAAAAGCCTGCGGACGCGGCTCAGGAAACAGGGGAGATGACCGCCGCGCGGCTGTCGGCGCCGCGCCCCGTGGAAACGCTCACGGTGGAAGCCCCGCCGTCGAAAAAGAATATCGCCGCGGACCTCGACGGCGAAGTGAAGTTCGTCGCCAACGCAAAGGCCCGCGAGTTGTCCTATTACCGCATGGACGGCATGCGCATGGGCACCGACGGGGAGCGCAACGCCATGCCGGCACTGAGCCTTATCAAGCTCTATCTCGCCAAGTACGTGCTTGACCACGGCACGCTGGAAGACCAGTACGAAGCGCTCGACATGATTGCGGATTCATCGGACGTCTCCGCGTCGGATCTCTTCAAGCGCTACCCGGAGTCCATCGACACGGTGGCGGAAGACTATGAGCTCGAATCCACGCGCGCGGGAAGCGAGTGGGGCAAGTCTGTGACGTCCGTCTACGACGTGGTCAACTTCATCAAGGCGCTGCGCGAGGAATCACCCACGCATCCCATCCTCGTCGCGATGGCGCAGGCTACGACCACGGCGGAAGATGGCTACCGTCAGGATTACGGCACGGCGCGGCTGTCGAATGTGCTGGGCTCCAAGTGGGGCTGGTCCGACGATAAGACGCTGCACTCCTCCGTGAGCTTCGGGAAAAACTTCATCGTCGCCGCCTCGGTGTCGGGCTCGGCGGAGGATCTTACGAAGTTCGTGAAGAAAGAAGTCACCGTCAAGGCCCTTAACGAGGCGACGACGAAATTTATTGAAGGGCAGAAGTCCTAGCGCATCGCCCCCAGGACGGTCTGGACGAGGTCCACGCCCGCCTGAATCTGCTTGGAGTCGACGGACGAGCCGTTGAAGCTCACGCCCTCAGGGGAGACCTGCGGCAGGTTGAGTCCCGGCACGGCGTTCTGGACCTGCGAGGACATCTGGCCGACGGCGTTCAGCGGGTTGCTGTTGTGGGCGGGGGCGGCGGGCGCGGCCGGTGCCGGCGCTGCAGCGCCTCCCGGCGTCCACTGGCCCCAGTCCTTCGCGTAGACGTCATTGATATCGCAGACCACGCCGCCGATGGTGCGCTGGCGGTTCTGCGGCAGCTGGTGGATGGTCGTGCGCGGATGAATGCGGCCGCCCGAGCCCCAGTCATGCATCCAGAAGAAGCTGCCAATCCCGTCGCGTACGCACCAATCGATGACGTTGTAGTTGCCGTACACGCCCACCTGGTAGCCCGCCGCCTTGAGTGCGGTGGAGAACGCCATGAGGTAGGGCTTAATCTGGCCGTCGTACTGTGCGCGGGACGGGTTGTTGTCGATCGCGATATAAATCGGTCGGCCCGTGGGGCCGCCCGCCGCCTTATGGATGGCGATGGCCTGCGGCGCGTGTTGGGCTGCCGATGCCGCCCCGCCCGCCCAGTCCGGATTGTCCGAGCCGTTGTATTGGTAGACGGAAGCAACGGCGAGGCCGGCGGCGGCATCGGCAGCAGCCTGGGCGCGGGTGACCGGCTTGCCGGCCATCCAGCCTGCGCGCGGCTTGGAGACGTAGCGCACCGCGCCCATCTGACCCGCGGCCTTGAGTGCGGCGGAGGAGGGAACACCCGCCGAGAAGTCGACAACGGTGCCGAGCACTGGGCCGAGCGCAAACGCCTGCGGGGCGGCCGTGCCCACGGCACCCGCGGCGAGGGCAATCGTGCCCGCGCGCAGGAGGCTGCGGCGACTGAAGTGGACGGAAGAATGCGAGGTGGACGACATAGAGGCTCCTAGAGAAGACGGACTGTCGCGACGCCCTAGGTTACGAGATTGTTGTCACAACAGTCACTCTAATTAACATCTGTACCGTACCACCGGCTTCCGATGCCGTCGAGGGTGACGCGCCCAGCGTCCGACGGACTCGCTTTATGCACCCACGGGGGAGCAATTGCAGTCCGCGGCGCAGGGCACGATAGGATACTTCGCAGCACCTCGCACGGTGCGTTTTAAGGGGCTATAGCTCAGTCGGTTAGAGCTACGGACTCATAATCCGTTGGTCCCGGGTTCGAGCCCCGGTGGCCCCACTTTATAGTCGTTGAACTGCGCGTATACCTGGTAATAGCGTCCTGCGCAGTTCCAACGCGTCCCCCTAAAACGCGTCCTGATAGCGCGTTGTTACAGGAACTGGAAGAATACGTGCAAGGGGTCCAGCGGGAAGGGGGAACGGTAATGAATAGTTTCCCAGCGTTTCTCATTGAATACCGCCGCAGCACGGGTGCTGTGAGTGTGAGAGTATTTCTTGTTGACCGAAGCGACGCGGGCGCGCGCGGTATCTCTACCGCGAAGATGATCCTTTCCCCGCAGCGTCCTAACGCTCGCGCCCAATCGTAGAAAACGCTATTAATCCACCGCTGCCACGCCCGCCGTGTCGGCGGTGGTTTTAGTATCGGAGAGTATGAACGTCCGGTATTTCTTTTTCCAGTTCTGGCAACTTATCGTCGACCACGCGTTGCCGTTGGCGGCGTTGTTGCTCATGGCGATTTTGGTGCCGCGTGTCGGGCGCCTGGTCATCAGGCTTATTGACTCGCGGCTGGATGACAATGAGGAATCCACGAAGACCCGTCTCGCCCTGGCAGGCGCGTTGGTCTACGTTGCGCAGGCGGTGGCGTATTTCCTGCTTGCCATCGCGGCGCTTACCAACGTGGGCGTGCCGGCGCTCGGTGCGGCGATTCCCGCGACGGTCGTCTCGGCTGCCCTTGGTTTCGGTGCGCAGAAGATCATCGGCGACTTCCTGGCGGGCTTCTTCATTTTGAGCGAGAAGCAGTACGGTGTGGGCGATTACGTGAGCTTCGACGGCACGTCTGGGGCGGTGGAAGGCACCGTCGTGGCGTTGACGCTGCGCACGACGAAGGTTCGCACGCCGACGGGCGAGGTCGTCATGGTGCCTAACGGCTCGGGCGGCGTGGTGACGAACTACTCACAGGATTGGTCGCGCGCCGTCGTCGACTTGCAGGTGCCGGTGCGCGCAGGCGAGACGCTGGCCGAGGTCACCCGCAAGGTTGAGGAGATTTCCTCGCATGCGGCGCAGGACGCAGCCATCGCCGAAGATATCGCGGGCGAGATCGAGATTCTGCCGGTCACTGGCCTTATCGAGCCCACCGTCGCCGGTCAGCCGTGGCAGATCAAGTACCGCGTCATGGTCGTGGTCAATCCCTCCCGCCAGTGGGCCGTCGAGCGCGGCATTCGCTCCGCCCTCGTCGCGGCCTTCTGGGATCACTACAACTTGTCCTCGGCCGCCCCGCTAGCCGATGCCCCCGTCACCGCCGCTCCGCCCGCCCCCGCAGGGTCGGCTGGAGCCGGCGCGCCGACCGAAGTCATGCCGGCTGCGGCAGGAACCGACAAGGCGGAGGTGCGCGACGCTGTGGCTCATGCGGCCGCGCGCGATACGCACGACCCGAGCGACCAAGGACCGGGCCGGCCGTCCGAGTCGGACCCGGATGTGGCGGCGCAGCACCCGGATGCCTCACAGACTGAGGTCATGAACGCCGTCGACGCGGCACCGCGTACCATCTGGCGCGATGACCATCCCACGACGCGCTGGGACAAGCTGTGGACGCTTGGCGGTCGCGTGCGTGGCTCGACGACGGGCCTCTTTGTGGGGCTCGCCGTGACCGGCCTGTTGCTGCTCTTCTCGGCGAACCCGGAGGACGCGGACGCTGGCTGGCTCTCGCCGTCCTACTGGACGTCGAAGTCCAGTGAGACGGAAAGTGCGGCGACAACCGCGCCTGCGCCGACCGCGGCAACGCAGCCGGAGGAGAGCGTCGAGCCGACGCAGGAGACCGTCGAGCAGCCCACAGACGCGTCCGAGGACACGGCCATTGACGAGCCGACCGCGGCGCAGGAGAACGGCACCACCGCGGAGCAGGCAACCACGACGGCGCGCCGGGAACGCGCCGCACGCCGCGATAGAGAGGACGAGGAGACGCCCGCGGCGACGACACAGGCCGCCACGACCGCGCCTGCTGAGGAGCCGACCGTCGAGCCCACGGGTGCGGTGGAGCAGCCCACCGGCGCAGCAGCGCTCACGGGTGACGCGGAGGCCACGGCCGCGCAGTAACTGTGCAGCCTCTGTGCAGCCTCTGCTCGCGCGGCGCGCAGCTGCCCCGTAGCCACGTGGGCGGCGGGGCAAGGCGCTGGCTACAATAGCGACCATGGTTTCCGAGGTTGACCCGCTCATCGAATCGATCTATCGCTGGTCGGACGTGAGCGGCGTGTTGCTCATGGGCATTATCGGCGGCACAATTGCGCGCCAACGCGGCTATGACATCATCGGGTTCTTCTTCATTGCGATGTTTTCGGCGCTGGGCGGCGGCATGATCCGCGACGTGCTCATCAACCGCGGCACCGTCGCGGCGATGAGCCAGCCCGAATACCTTTACCTCGCTTTCGCCGGTGCGCTCATCGCGCGCTTCGTCTATTTCAAGGGTAAAACGTGGGAACACCTGCAAGCCCACGGCGACGCCCTCGTCTCCGCACTGTGGGCCGGGACTGGCACGGTGAAGGCTCTTACCTATGGCCTGCCCGTCGTTCCGTGCATCATGATGGGCGTGTTCACCGCGACCGGCGGCTCCATGATTCGCGACGTGTGCATGGGCCGTGAGCCCGCTGTCTTTGGTGGCAACCAGCCCATCGTCATCCCGGCAGCTGTCTGCTCCGTCATCGTGCTCGCCGGCAATGGGCTCGGTTTCCTGGCGTGGGGCATGATACTCGGACCCGTGGCGAGCTTTGCGCTCGCGCTCTTGGGGTATTGGACCGGCTGGCGCGTGTCCACGGACCAAGAGTGGGCGCCGGTCAACGAGACTGCAGCGCAGGTTGCCGTCCTCGCGCGTAAGGCCGAGGACAAGTCGCGTGCCGTGGGCCGCCGCCTCGAGCCGCGCCGCCTGCGTTCGTGGCGGCACAAGCAGATGGAAAATGCCCTCGAGCGGCGTATCGCCCGCGAGATCCGCGAGGGCAAGCGTCCCGCCGAAGCCCAGGCGGCGGCCAACGAGTTCCTCGAGGAGTTCAACTCCGAGGTCGCGCAGCTGAGCGAAGCCTCGCAGGTAGCGGCCGACGCGGGGGAGAAGGGGGCATCGGAAAGCGCGGCGGAGACGGGCTCGACTGTGCTGAGCACTTTTGCCAACGACATCGGCATGGACTTAGCCGGCGACTCCTATCAGGACAAGCCGGACCATCAGCGCATGCTCGACGCGATTCTTGCGGACGACAAGCTCACGGACGAGCTCATTGACAAGCTGGTGGAAAAATACGATAAGCGTCAGCCAGGGGCTAACGCTTAGAGGTTGCGACTTTTACATCGGGGCCACGACGACGCCCACGATGGCGGCGATGAACTCGATGTCCAAGGGCCTGTCCACGCAGCTTGCGCCGCGCGGCATTCGCGTCAACGCCGTGGCGCCCGGCCCCGTGTGGACGCTGCTGCAGCCCGCGGGTGGCCAGCCAACCGAGGGTGTTATGGAATTCGACACGAAGTCCTTCCTCGGCCGCGCCGGGCAGCCGGTGGAGATGGCCGGTGCGTACGTCTTCCTGGCCTCGGAGGAGGCGAGCTTCGTCTCGGGTGAGACCATCGGCGCGACGGGTGGTTTCCCAACTCCGTAGCTTAAGGCGCGAGAAAGGCCCACGGCGCAGGTGTGCAACCGTGCCGTGGGCTTTCGTGTGTCCCGGTGGGCCTAGAACGAGGTGGGTTTTAGAAGAAACCCCAGATGGTCGAGCCGAGAACGACCGCACCGAAGGCGATGATGACGGCGTTGCCGGGGCTGCGGCGCAGCGGCGCCAGGCGTGCGACAGCGTAGACGGCGAGCATGGGCACGCCGAACTGGAAGATGGTGATGAGGAGGCCGCCGGCGACCGTGATGAGGTCCATGACGGAGGGCTCGACGATGGCCACGAAGGTGGCGACGGTGAAGATGAACAGGTAGACGGGGGCATCGGAAAGCTCACGCTGGGAGGGATTCAAGCGAGCGCCGAGGAACTGCAAGCCTTCGCGCGCGCCTAGGGCTACGCCGATAAAGCTGGAGGCGATGGCGCAGATGGCGACGATCGGGGTGACAAGCGCCAGGAACGGGGTGCCCGTGGTGTTCGCGAAGTAGGAGAGCACCGGCAGGTTATCCGCGGCGGCCTGAGCCATGCCGTCTGCGCCTAGGGCGAGCGCGCAGGACCAGACGAAGAACATCGTGAAAACGGTGAGCAGGACCGTGGTGAGCATAATGACTCGGGAGAGGCGAGCTTCGGCGAACTCGCCGTGACTGCGCTGGGTGGAGACGGCGAACTGGGACAGCGAGCCGATGAAGGTAAACGAGAAGACCAGCACCGGAAGGATGAGCACCAGGGATTCCCAGAAGGAGTGCTCGGAGGAGACCGTGAGGAAGGAGCCTAAGTCCCACTGCGGGATGAGGTAGAGCGAGAAGGCGCCGAGTGCAATGAGCAGCGGGACGACGAGAAGCTCTGCGGCGGCGAGCATGATGCGTTCGCCGAAGGCCAGGGCTGCGACGAGGAGACCGATGAGGATCGGTGCGAGTATCCACCGCGGGATCTCCGGGCCGCCGAGCTGGTTGACGATGAAGTTATCGACGGTGGTGGTGATGCTCACCGAATACACGAGGAGCACGGGAAAGAGCATGATGAGGTAGGCCACGGCGAGCCATGCGCCGGTACTCTGGCCGAAGTAGCTGGTAAGCGCCGCGAGGAGATCCGCGCCGGGCTGCGGGGAGCGAGCGATGATGCGCGCGTAGGCGTAGTGGGAGAGATACGTAAGCGGACCGATGAGCACGGTGGCAATGAGCAGCGGCCAGAATCCATAGGCGCCGGCGGACAGAGGCAGGAAGAGAATGCCCGCACCGATGGCGGTGCCAAAAAGCGTGGAGGCCCAGCCAAACGTCGAGTGGGAGCTTGCCATCGTGGGGCCCTGGACGTAGGCCGAGCTGGGTGCGGTGGTCGCAGACATCGCGGGGCCTCCTAGAGAGATCGAGGAATGTGTTGCCATTGATTGTGCGACAGGACACGCTCAAAAGACTAGACCGAGCGGTACTTTTATTCAGTTGATGTGCGTCGGCGTGCGGGCGGGTTCGCTAGGCTAGGGTCCTATGACTGCCTTTGATTCTGTGGCCGATTTCCCGGCTGACCATGTCTCCGCCGCGTTGCTTGTAGACGGTGATGTTCGGACGTTGGGGGATACGTCCCGCGTGTATTCGATTGCCTCGGTGACCAAACCTGTGGTGGCCTACGGCATCATGCTCGCCGTCGAGGAGGGGGCGGTGGAGCTCGACCAGCCGGCGGGGCCTTCCGGTTCCACGCTTCGGCATCTGTTGGCGCACGCGTCTGGTGTGGGGTTTGATACGCGCGAGTCGCAGAAGCCCGTGGGGGAGCGGCGCATCTATTCCTCAGCGGGCTATGAATGGGCCGCGGATATCGTGGCGGAAGTCACCGGCATGGAGTTTCCGGAGTACTTGCGCGAGGGCGTCTTCGAACCACTGGGAATGAAGGATTCGGCTTTGGTTGGCTCGGCGGGACACGGCCTTGACACGACGGTGGACGACCTGGTCCGGTTCGCCCGCGAGGTGCTCGACCCGCAGTTGTTGCACCCCACAACGGTCGAGGAAATGCTCACGCCGCAGTTCCCGGGCCTGCGCGGCCTCGTGCCAGGCTATGGCTCCTTTAAGGACTGCTCCTGGGGCCTGGGCTTCGAGCTCCACGGGGACAAGGAGCACTGGATGGGCTCGTTGCCCGCGGAGGCTGCGGGGCACTTTGGTATGTCGGGAACCTACCTCTGGCTGGCGGAGGGGAAAGCTATGGTCATGCTCACTGACCACGACTTCGGGGACTGGGCCAAGCCGCTGTGGGCGGAGACGAACTCGGCGATCTGGAGCGAGCTGCAGTCATAAAAAGCTGGAGGCATAAAAATACCCCGGCAGGACCGGGGCACGGACAGGCTAGCGGGAAGCTAGTGGCGCTGGAAGAAGTTCCACACCTCGCGCGTGGCGTTGGGGTTGGAGGCAAACCACGTGTGGCTGCCGCCGTTCACGCGGTAGAGCGTGGTCTCAGCGAGGCAGCCGGAGTAGCTGAAGGAGTTGTAGCCGTTGCCGGAGCCGGTGCGCATGGACGCGCCGGAGGTGTCGCAGGCGTTGCGCTTGCCGATGCGCTCCCAGGCGCCGCGGGTGGCGTAGTAGGAACCGCCGTGGCCGTTGGAACCATCGTTGTAGTACGGCGCAATCTTGTCGTCGGTGCCGTGGATGAGCAGCGTGGGCACTTGGCCTGTGCAGCCGTCGAAGATACGCGTATACGCGGCGGTGGAGACGCCGGCAACGGCGGCGAAGGTCTCCGGGGCCTGGCACGCGGCGGCGAGCGCCATGCCGCCGCCGTTGGACAGGCCGGTGGCGTAGACGCGGCTGCGGTCGACGGAGTAGCTATTGGCTACGTCATTGAGGATGGCCTTGGTGAAGGCGACGTCCTCGCCGCGGCTCGTCGTGGCGTAGTTGGGGCCTTCCCACGCCAGGCCGCCGTTGACGCTCGCGCGCGGGTTGGGGTAGACGACGATGGCATCGGAGCCCGTGGCGCGCTCAAAGTGGGAGTGGCCGTGCATGTCTGAGCCATCGAAGTCCATGCCGGAGTAAGCGAAGACGACGGGGTAGTCGCGGGATGAGTCATAGTCGGAGGGGACGTAGAGCTCGTAGGAGCGCGTGCCCTGGCCAGAGACGGAAACCTGCTTTGTGGAATGGGTCGTCGCGCCATTGCCCATGGTGAGGGCCTGGCCCAACTTTGACGACAGCGTGAACGCGTCAGAGATGGAGGAGCCGTTGCTCGAGCCCTTGCTCGAGGTGGAGCTCATGTCCGAGCTCGTGAGGGCGTTCGCGACGGGCAGGCCGACGGAGGTCCACAGAACCGTGGCGGAGGCGAGGGCAGCCACGCGAGTAGCAAAAGTCTTCAACATGAAGTCTAAGAGTAGCGGGGCAAGGTATCGAAACCCTAACTTTTGTGATGATTTCGTTGCGCTGTAACGATCTGCGGGGCGCGGTCACAGGGAAGTTCTAAGTCTCAAGTGAAACTTCAGTAAATGGGGGTTGAAGCAGGGGTTTAGGGTTGCTCGTGTGACTGGAGGGGAACAAAATGGGTTGCGTTACGCACGGTAATTACATCCGATGTCATTTCACAAAACTGTTCGAGTCGGTTCGTTGGGGAAGACGATGCTCGTCTTGTAACAGGAAATGAAAGGTATTCGGCTTGTGGAAACATGCGTGAAAACCACTGCCGCCGAACCCTCGGCGCCAGTGCGCCCGATAACCTCCGGCGTGCTCATCATTGAGAGTATGCCTGCTCGACTGCGCCCGCGCGTGGAAGAGCTCATGGTCACGTGCCTGCCCAGCGCGTCGACGTGGGAGATCCCGGGCGATGATCCCCTCACGGCTCAGTGGTGTACCCGCTGGTACAAGGACTGGCCGGGCCAGGATCTCGCGGCTCTTGCCGCAGGTGCAGGCAGCGAGTTTGACGCCGTGCCGCCGGGCATTGGCTGCCGCCAGGTACTCACGGGTACTCAAGCGGAGCTGCACGCGCTGGAGACGGCGGTGCGCGATCTCGCGCAGCGCTACTGCTTCTCGGTCCGCGTGTCGATGTAGTCGGCGACCTCGCCCACGGTCTCAAAGGCCGCGGCGGTGCCCTCATCGAAGCGGACCTTGAAGCGCTCTTCCGCGCGCACCGTCAGCTCAATCAGGTTGAGCGACGTAATCCCCACATCTTCCAGCCGGTCTTCACGCGCCGGTTCCTCCACCCCCGCGACCTGGGTGATGAGCCGCGCGAGCTCCCCATACGTATCCGTCGCGGCGGGTTTATCCTCGTGTTCTTCTCTTCCCAGCGCTGCGCGCAGCTGCGCGGCAAAGTCTTGTCCATCGGCCATGCGTACCAGTGTAAGTGAGCGACTAGACTAGACGTGTTATGTCCACCCCATCCCGCCGCCGTGTGCGCACCGCCACCCAGGTTTGGCGCCGCCGCCACACTCACGACCGCCACCCCGGCCTCACACAGCCGTACTCCCACGACATGTCCGATGGCATCGCCTGGTATATCTCGGGCCCCGAGCCTTCCGATGCCCCCGTCACCGTTATCTTCGTTCACGGTTACGGTCTCGCGGCGGAGAGCTTCTACGACCAGGTTGACTTCCTGCGCGCGTCGTATCCGCGCGTGCGTGCGGTGCTGCTCGACCTTCGCGGGCACGGCAGCTCGGACCGCGTCCCGGCCGAGGACTGCACCGTCGACGACGCCGCGGATGACGTCGCTGCCATCCTTACCGCCCAGGCACCCACCGGGCCGCTCATTATCGTGGGCCATTCGCTCGGAGGCATGGTCGTCGAAAACCTCATTCGCCGCCTGCCTGTTGAGGACTACGAGCGCATCGCCGGGGTGCTTCTTATTTCCACGTCCATGCGTCCCTTCGCAGAGACTGGCGTCGCGGCGCTTCTCCAGACCCACGCCGCAGAAGCCCTCTACGACGCCGCCCAGCGCCTACCCAACAAGGTCAACCGCGCCCGCCAGCGCATCGCGCGCATCATCGCGCCCATCTTCGCCGCCGGCGTGACCGGTTATCCCCGCATGGAACGCCTCGAATTCCACGT
The DNA here is from genome assembly GCF_001552965.1 of Corynebacterium sp. DNF00584. Lineage (NCBI taxonomy): Bacteria > Bacillati > Actinomycetota > Actinomycetes > Mycobacteriales > Corynebacteriaceae > Corynebacterium > Corynebacterium sp. DNF00584. Next base: position 32,080 of record NZ_KQ959741.1, read on the forward strand.
CGACATGCTGCTCGACACCCCGCTCGATTCCTTTGTAGGTTTCTTCGACGACCTCGTCGACCACTCCGAGCTCGCCGCCGCGGACCGCCTCGCCGGCCTGCCCGGCATCGTCCTCGTCGGCTCCATGGATATCGTCACCCCGCGCTCCCAGTCCGAGCTCATCTGCTCCCACTGGCCCGAGGCCGAGCTCCGCGTCGTCGACGGCTCCGGCCACATGGTCATCCTCGAAGAACCCGAGGCCGTCTCCCAAGCGCTCGCCGAGCTTATCGAGCCGGTCCTCGCTCAACGCTGACATACGCACCGCGTATGCCGAAAGCCCGCCAGCAGAACTGCTGACGGGCTTTTCATGAGCGCGGCGTGGAATTACTCCTCGTCGGTGCTCGTGGAGTAGGTCTTCGTCGGATCATCCAGGTGGAGGTCCTTCGCAGCCTGCTCGGCGACGGAGCGGTCGATCGTGCCGTCCTGGGCCAGGCCCGAGAGCACGGCCACGACGATGGATTCGGTATCCGAGTTGAAGAAGCGGCGAGCCGCCTCACGCGTATCGGAGAAGCCGAAGCCGTCGGTACCCAGCGCGATATAGGTGCCCGGGACGTACGGACGGATCATTTCCTGCAGGTCCGTGGTGAAGTCAGAGACACCCACGAACGGGCCGTCGAAGCCCTCGAGCTGCCGCGTGGCGAACGCCTTCTCCGGCTCCTGGCCCTTCTGCAGAGCAGCCTTGGCCTTGGCGGCGCCATCGCGGGCCAGCTCGACCCACGAGGTCACGGAGAACAGCGAGGCCTTGACGTCGTAGTCCTCCGCCAGGATCTCCTGGGCGCGCAGCGCCTGGTGGACACCCACACCGGACGCCAGGATGTTGGCCGGAATCGAACCCTTCTCCGGGGTGGAGTAGTGGTAGATACCGCGGTGCAGGCCCTCGACGTCGAGGTTCTCCGGCTCGGCCGGCTGGTGGACCGGCTCGTTGTACACGGTGAGGTAGTACATGATGGCCTCGTCGTTGTCGCCGTACATGCGGTCAATACCGCGGTGGACGAGGTGCGCAATCTCGTACGCGAACGCCGGGTCGTAGGAGACGACCGCCGGGTTCGTGGACGCGAGCACCTGGGAGTGGCCGTCCATGTGCTGCAGGCCCTCGCCCGTGAGCGTGGTGCGGCCAGCCGTGGCGCCGATGATGAAGCCGCGGGCCATCTGGTCCGCCGCCGCCCAGAATGCGTCGCCGGTGCGCTGGAAACCGAACATCGAGTAGAAGATGTAGAGCGGGATCATGGCCTCGCCCTGCGTCGCATACGACGTCGCCGCCGCGGTAAACGACGCGGTGGCGCCGGCCTCGGTCAGACCCTCGGCGAGAATCTGGCCCGTCTCGGACTCACGGTAGGAGAGCATGAGGTCGTGGTCGACCGGCACGTAGTTCTGGCCCTTGGGGTTCCAGATCTTCAGCGTCGGGAACCAGGAATCCAGGCCGAAGGTACGGGCCTCGTCTGGCATCATCGGGACAATGCGCTTGCCAATCTCCTTGTCGCGCATGATCTCCTTGAAGGTACGCACCAGAGCCATGGTCGTGGCGACCTTCTGCTTGCCCGAGCCCTTGCGCACGGAACGCAGCTTGTCGATGTCCTGCACGTGCAGACGCTCGAAGTCCGCGCGGCGTTCCGGCAGGAAGCCGCCCAGCTCTTTACGACGCTCGAGCATGTACTTGATCTCCGCTGCATCCATGCCCGGGTGGAAGTACGGCGGGTTGTACGGATCGGCCTCGAGGACCTCATCCGGAATCGGGATACCCTGCTTGTCGCGGAAGAGCTTGAGATCCTCCAGCGTGAGCTTCTTCATCTGGTGGGTGGCGTTGCGGCCCTCGAAGTTGTGGCCCAGGCCGTAGCCCTTAATCGTGTGGGCCAGGATGACGGTCGGCTTGCCGGTGCCGCGGTTCTCCAGCGCCTTGGAGTAGGCGGCGTAGATCTTGCGGTAGTCGTGGCCGCCGCGGCGCAGCGCCCAGATTTCCTCATCCGACATGTCCTCGACCAACTTGAGCGTGCGCTCGTCGCGGCCGAAGAAGTGCTCACGCACGTACGCACCGTCATTCGCCTTGAACGTCTGGTAGTCACCGTCCGGCGTGGTGTTCATGATGTTGATGAGCGCGCCGTCTTTATCGGCCTCAATGAGCTTGTCCCACTCGCGGCCCCAGATGATCTTGATGACGTCCCAGCCCGCGCCGGTAAAGAAGGACTCGAGCTCCTGGATGATCTGCGTGTTGCCACGCACCGGGCCGTCGAGACGCTGCAGGTTGCAGTTGATGACGAAGGTGAGGTTGTCCAGGCCGTAGAGCGGCGCCATCTGCAGCAGACCGCGAGACTCCGGCTCGTCCATTTCGCCGTCGCCCAGGAATGCCCACACGTGCTGGTCTGAGGTGTCCTTGATGCCGCGCTGCTCCAGGTACTTGTTGAAGCGTGCCTGGTAAATCGCGTTAATCGGGCCGAGACCCATGGACACGGTCGGGAACTCCCAGAACCACGGCAAGCCGCGCGGGTGCGGGTAGGAGGGAAGGCCCTCGCCCTCGCCGCGGGAGTGCTCCTGGCGGAAGCCGTCCAAGTCATGCTCGGACAGGCGGCCCTCCATGAAGGCGCGCGCGTACATGCCCGGGGAGGCGTGGCCCTGGAAGAAAACCTGGTCGCCGCCGGACGGATCGTCCTTGCCCTTGAAGAAGTGGTTGAAGCCGACCTCGTAGAGCGGAGCTGCGCCTGCGTACGTGGAGATGTGGCCGCCCACGCCAACGCCCGGGCGCTGCGCGCGGTGCACCATAATGGCCGCGTTCCAGCGGATCCAACGGCGGTAGCGCTTCTCCAGTTCCTCATCACCAGGGAACTCGGGCTCGAGGGTGGTGGGGATGGTGTTCACGAAGTCAGTGGAGGTCAGCGACGGCATGGGCACGCGCTTCGCAGACGCACGCTCCAGCAGGCGCAGCATGAGGTAGCGCGCGCGTTCCGGGGTGTTGTCTTCCAGCAGACCGTCGAGAGAATCCATCCACTCACGAGTTTCTTCCGGGTCAGTGTCGTGCATGTACGACGCGACGCCGTCACGGATGAGCGGGAAGTTAGAGTCGCTGCCGAGCGATTCCAATTCTGCCATGGTGCATTCCTCCAAATGGTGGGCTTTTAAAACAGTACGTTCCAGAATACGCGTAAACGACCCCGGAGCTTTGCTAAGGATAAGTGAAGAATCTCTCGTGTTAAATCCTGCAGCTTAATCCCGGTCGTCCTGTGAATATTGCTAACTTTGTGGCCTTTACCTTTGCGGCCCCGCTTTCCGATGCCCCCTCGCCCCACCGTGTCCTCTCCACCGCAATCACCGAAAGTGGCGTGGACAACGAGAATTTTCCCTAATAATGCGTTAAAGTGCCCAGATATGACCACTCAATTGGAGGATTACGCACGCAAGTTAGGCATCGAAGAGGGGCAGGTCGCCCTGGAACTGGGTTGGGACGAAGACTGCGACCCTGCCATCTCCGAAGCCATTGAAGATGTCTTGGGTGACGATTTCCTCGATGAAGAAACTGATGAATTGTGTGACGTCGTTGTCATCTGGTGGCGCGAGGAGGACGGCGACTTGGTCGACGGCCTCGTCGATGCACTGCGCCCCCTCGCCGACCACGGCACCATTTGGCTTTTGACCCCGGGTGCTGGCCTGTCTGGCACCATCGCCCCTGGCGTGATTGCCGAGTCCGCGCAGCTCGCCGGCCTCGTCCAGACCAAGGCGGAGCGTCTCGGCGACTGGCAAGGCTCCTGCCTCGTCGGCCGCGGCTACACCAAGAAATAACCCCCATTTTGTCCGGCGCCGCGCGTCCTATACACTTTCCTGAGTGTTGTGACGCGCTCCGCGCGGCCGGCATTCACGCGGCGTTAGCTCAGCTGGGAGAGCAACTGGTTTACACCCAGTAGGTCGGGGGTTCGATCCCCTCATGCCGCACCACTCTGAAGTCTCGCGAAATCGTTCCTATCGATGTCGCGAGATTTTAATTATTTTTCGGGGGTTCATGGGTTAAGGGACAATGTCCCTTAAGCCTCATTTGGCGGGTCCTGACCCAGTAAGTTTGGGTGGTATTTCTTTGATTCGTCGAGTTTGTGTTTGTCCCATATTTCTCCGGTGTGAGGGTCTACTGCTGTGATGTTGTTGTTGATGCATACGAGGTTGATGTCGGCTGTTGCGTGTTTTCGTCCGACGTAGAGTTTGCGCAGTTGCCCTTTCCATCTGAGGGTTACTTTGCCTCATCTCACCCATGACGCCGGTGGGCTCAATGACCCAATCGGGAAACACGACCGTGGAATAGTGCCCGTCGACATCTAAGATTTCGTCCGCATCCCCTTCTATTCCTTAGCCCCGTACCCAGGTCACGCAAAGCTTTGTTTTGCATCACGGTGCGCCGTTAAAGCCCCATCCAAAGGAGAATCGGGCTCTCCAACCTCTGAATACTCAAACCCGTTGACTACCACGACTACTGCTCTAGCGGCCTTCATCTACGGATTCCTCTCCGTGTTGATGTACATCACCAAAGCAGAGTTTGGCCCCAAACGCCTCAAACCATCTTCAGTTGCTTTGCTACTGGGCTGGAGAACCTGCAACCAGATAGCGGAGATTTCCGACGAACTTCGAACACGGGAAAAGCTGCCAGGCCTATTCTTCCGTTTCTCTTTTTCTGGCTTGTCTGCGCTCACGCCTTTGGGCACGCTTTGCTTTGCGGATATCGACGACCCAACGCGGAACAAAAGGCCACGGAAGTGGAACCCCAACCGCGCCCGTAAATCCAATGACTCCGACAACGAAAGCTGCCACGAGCGGAACCTTCAGCACCGTGTAGACAAACTCGGGAGGGTTGGCACTTGCGACCAACCCCATGGCGCCGCCAGCGCCCATAATGAGCGAGCAGTAAGGATAAATGAAAAGGACCCCATCACTTTCTGCGCCTACAAAGTCGACGTCGTCGTACCACTTTTCCGATCTGGGTTGCCTCCGCACGCACCGGATGTAGTAGGTCCAGTAGAGCACCATGACAAGCACTAACCCGGCGCATACAAGCAGCACAGTAACATCGCCGTTCATAGAATAGGCCTCCCGTGGCTGTCGGTTGCGGTATGTATAAACGCTACCAGCGCCTGCAGGGGTGCGGCGTAGGACGAAAACAACATGTGGATGCGGGTAAGCGCCCGAACCACGGACGCGGACTTGACCTTTTGGAAGCAGATCCCGCCACAGGAAATAATAGAAATCAAGGCAAATGCCTAGGAACAAAACTCGGGGCACTTCAGTTCCTTCTTTTTCGAGGTGCCAGCGGATGGTGTGGGCGCCGTTGTCTTGGCCGGTGTCGGTGAGTTCCTGGCGCAGTTCGAGGATGCGTTTAACGATCTGTGTCGGGGTTGCTCGGGGGTTGGTGTGCGGGCGTTTGGATTGGGGTTCTAGGGCTTGTAGGCCGCCGTGGCGGTAGCGCTTAGGAGGGTGCGGATCCATCGGGTGCTTACGCCGAAGAGCTCGGCTGCGTCGGTGTGTTTCATGCCGGTCATAAGGATGGTCTCGACGATGACGCAGTTGGAGGTTTGTTGCTTTCCCATGTGCTGATTGTGGCTGGAAATGGGCGGATCGATGTCTCGCTACATCGCCGGGGGCTTCAGTTGGACTCATTTGTGCAGGCCGGCTTAGTTTGGGTGGAACAGCGGAACGGTGTTGTCGGACATCAGAGGCGTGGGTGGGCGGATCGATGTCGCGAGACATAGCGGATCGATGTCACGGAACCAGACACCCCATGCCGCACCACAAGAAACCCCGTTCTGGCTCGCAGAACGGGGTTTCGTGCATGAGCCGCACTCTTCCTTGAACTCCTTGGACTTAATCCGGTCCGCCGTCGCGAAAGCCGTCCTTAGGTTCAATCAACTGACGTGGCGAGGGCGTCCCAGAGTCTGGCTAGAAGCGCTCGCGCCCGCGCTTGTTGAACTTCTCGTAGTAGTCCGGCTTCGCGTCGCCGTAGCGCGTGCGGGAACGGCGCGACGCGGGCGCAGCGGGGGTGGTCGCGGGTGCTGCGGTCGCGGCAGGCGCTGCAGCTGTTTGAGCAGATTCCGCAGACTCAGAGGACTCAGCCGGTTCCGGCGAAGGCTCCGGCGCGGAACCCGCGGCCTCGGCGTCGGTCGTTGCGGCGGCAGCCATGGCGGCTTCTTCTTCGCGCAGGCGGCGGCGTTCACGCAGCTCGGCGTAGACGAAGTAGATAAGGCCTAGCGGAGCCATGATGCCGAAGGCGATCCACTGGAAGCCGTAGGACAGGTGCGAGCCGCGGTCGAGTTGGGGGACCGGAATGGGGTTGAGCACGCCGGGCTGGTCGTCGTGGGAAATTTGGACGTAGTCCGTGCCCAGCGTGAGGTTCTCAAGCTTGCCCACCTGGCCGGGGTTGATGGAGTAGACCTGCGTGTAGCCCTGGTCCTCGATGGGGGCGGAGGTGTGGACGCGCTCGGCGGTGCGCAGCATCGCGGTGAGCGTGACCTCGCCGGTGGGTACCGGCTCGATGGTCGGCACAGCGTTGCCCTCGCCGGCGGCGACCCAGCCGCGGTCGACGAGCATGGTGAGTCCGTCGTTCGTTTCGAAGGGCACGAGCGACTGATACGTGGGGCCGGACTCGACGGGGCGCAGACGCAGGAGGACTTCCTTGTCCGCGAGGTAGCGGCCCTGCAGCGTGACGCGGGTCCATTCCTTGTTGGCGATTTCGCCGGTGGACGTCACCGCATCAATGAGCGGGACGGGATCGGACTCGTAGGCGGCCTCGATCTCGTGATTGCGCTCGACGATGTCGTGGTCCTTGCCCAGCTGCCACGGCGCGAGCGTGGTGAATGCGAAGTAGGAAAAGACCACGACGAAGAGCGTGAGCAGAACCCACTGGGGCTTGAGAAACGTCTTCAACACAGTTGGGAAGTCTACGCGTTCTCGCGAATCCAATCGAGTAGCCCGGGTACCGCCGCTTCGATGTTCTTGCGGGTCGTCGTGAAGTCGTCCTCCGTCCCGTAATACGGGTCAGCGACATCGGGGCCAGACGCATTCGGGTCGAAGGAGCGCATGAGGACGACGCGCTCCGGATCAACGCCGCGCTTGAGGAGTTCCTCGCGGTGGCCGGAGTCCATGGCGATAAAGAGGTCGGCGTCCATGTGTTCTTCGCCCAGCTGGGCGGCGCGGTGGGCGGCGCCGTCGTGGCCAGCGCGGCGCAGTTCGGCGATGGCGCGCTCGTCCGCGCCCTGGCCCACGTGCCAGCCGCCGAGGCCGCACGAAGAGGTACGGGCGGCGAGATCGAGCATGTCGTTTTCCATGGCGTCGCGGACAATGACCTCGGCCATGGGGGAGCGGCAGATATTGCCGGTGCAAACAAAGACGAGGTGCAGGCGCTTATCCGGCTCGCCGGAGTCGACATGAGGTGTGGTCATGGCGTCTAGGATAGTGGGCCAGAGCCCGAAACGAGAAAGCGAGATTATGACTACTGTTGGCGACATTCGCGCGGTGATGGATGCGGCCTACCCGCCGCACCTGGCGGAGAAGTGGGATGCGGTGGGGCTTATCTGCGGCGACCCCGCGGCCGAGGTGAAGAAAGTAGCCTTCGCGCTCGACTGCACGCAGGCCGTCGCCGAGCGCGCCGTGGCGATCGGCGCGGACATGCTCATCGTCCATCATCCTCTGCTGCTGCGTGGCGTGACAAGCGTTGCTGCCGATACCCCTAAGGGCAAGGTCGTCCACACCCTCCTCGCCGGAGGGGTTGCCCTTTTCGCCGCGCATACCAACGCGGACAAGGCCCGCCCGGGTGTGAACGATCGCCTCGCCGAGCTCGTGGGCATAAAGCCTGGCCGTCCCATCGTGCCGGTCGACCCTGAGGTCATCGACCACTGGGGATTCCACGTCCCGGCCAAGGATGCCGAGACCGTCAAGGCCGCCGTCTTCGCCGCGGGCGCTGGCGCCATCGGCAATTACCACGAGTGCTCCTTCGAATTTGCGGGCCAGGGCCAATTCAAGCCGGTGGAGGGAGCCAACCCGACGGAAGGGGACATCGGAAAGCTTGAGCGCGTCGACGAACTGCGCGTGGAATTTGTCGCGCCCTCCTCGAAGCGCGGTGCCATTGAACAGGCGATCTTTGAGGCGCATCCGTACGAGGTGCCGGCCTTCGAGGTCGTCGAGACAGTCGGCCGTAAGGATCTGGACACGGCGCTGGGGCTGGGGCGCATCGGCAAGCTTGAGCGGCCTATGCGTCTGCGGGAATTTACGCAGCAGGTGGCCAATGCTCTGCCGGAGACGGTGTGGGGCGTGCGCGCGGCCGGCGACCCGGACCGGACGGTGGAGACCGTCGCGGTGAGCTCCGGCTCGGGCGATAGCTTCCTGGAGGCGGCGGCGAAGCTCGGCGCGGATGTGTACGTGACCTCGGATCTGCGCCACCATCCGGTGGATGAGACCTTGCGCGCACACGATATCGCGGTGATCGATACCGCACATTGGGCGAGCGAATTTCCGTGGACCGGGCAGGCGCGCGATATTGTGGTGGAGGCAACCGGCGTCAGCGCCGAGATTATCGAGTTGCGCACCGACCCATGGACGATCAGCGCACACAAGGAGAACTGAACTATGAAACTGCGCGTAGAACTGCACGAGGTACTCCTCGAGCTGGCGAACCTCCAGCGCTCCCAGGGCGTGGCTGTAGATGAACAGCTGCCTGAGGAGAAGGAAGTCGCCAAGCAGGAACAGAAGCTCGCCCGCCTGCGCAACGCCGCGGGTTCGGCCCAGATGGCTGTGGACGATATGGAGGCGGAGATTCTGCGCATCCAGTCTGACGAGCGCAAGCTGCGTCGCCGCGAGCGCGACGACAAGGCGCAGCTCACCGCGGAGCTCGACCCGGAAAAGCGCCGTGACCTGGAGCACGACCGCTACACCGCGAAGTCTCGCATTGCGGATCTCATGAGCGAGCTGCAGGAAGCCCACAACGAGATTCACGCGCTGCGCAACAACGTGGACGTCCACGGCGCCCAGATTTCCGAGGCCGAGCGTCAGCTTGAGGCCGCCCGCCGCGAAGCTCAGGCTGCCCGCGATGCCCGCGAGGCCCAGCCGGATCCCACGGTGCGCATCTCTGAGCTGCGCGACCTGCTGCCCACGGACGTGCTCGAGGAATACGACCGCCTCCGCGTCGAAAACGGCGTGGGCGCCGCGAAGTTCAAGAACCGCGCGTGCGGATCCTGCTACATCGAGCTCCCGCCGGCCGCCGTGGGCTCCATCCGCGGCGCCGCTCCAGAAGAGCTGCCCGAGTGCCCGGACTGCGGCGCGCTCCTCATTCGCTAACTATTTTTTAAAGGCTGGTCAATGAAGGTCGTCATGTACACGGACGGCGGCTCGCGCGGCAACCCCGGCGTCGCCGGCTCCGGCACCGTCGTCTACGCCGCGGACGGAGTCACCGTCCTGCGTGAAATCGCCTACGTCGTGGGCAAGGGTTCTACCAATAACGTCGCCGAGTACCACGGACTCCTGCGTGGCCTCGAGGCCGCCCGCGACCTAGGTGCCACCGAGGTGGAGACCTACATGGACTCCAAGCTCGTCGTCGAGCAGATTTCCGGGCGCTGGAAAATCAAGCACCCGGACATGCAAAAGCTCGCGCTCGAGGCCCGCCGGATCATCTCTGGCTTCCAGTCTTTTTCCATTACCTGGGTCCCGCGTGCGAAGAACAAGGTGGCCGACGCCCTGTCCAACGACGCCATGGACGCCTGTGCTGCCGGGCACCCCGTCGGCATTGTCCAGCGTGCCGATGCCCCCGCTACCGAGACTCCGTCTCCCGCCCCCGCGCCGGCCTCTGACTCGGAGACCCCTATTCCTGCCTCCAACCTGTCCTGGCTCGGGGAGCGCGGACCCGTCACGCGCCTCATCCTCCTGCGGCACGGTGCCACCGCCATGAGCGAGGCCTACCAGTACGCCGGGCGCACCGACGCTGAGCTGTCCTCCGCGGGCCGCGCCCAAGCCGAGGCCGCCGCCCACGCCGCCTCCCGCTGGAGCATAGATGCCATCGTCTCGAGCCCTTTGCAACGCTGCCGCGACACCGCGCAGGCTGTCGGCTCCGCTGTGAACCTGCCTGTGCTCACCGCCGACAACCTGCGCGAGGTGGACTTTGGAGCCTGGGAAGGCCACACCTTCGACGAAGCCCACCAGCGCGACCCCGAACTACACTCCGAGTGGCTCGAGGACACGTCCATCGCCCCGCCGGGCGGCGAGTCCCAGCAGGCGCTGCACCGCCGCGTGCTCAAAGCCCGCCGCGCCCTCGTCGATGAGTACCCCGGAAAGACCGTCCTCGTGGTAAGCCACGTGGGCCCCATCAAGGATCTCCTGCGCCAGGCCCTCGGCACCGGCGCCGCGACCGTAAACCACATCTTCCTCGACCTGGCCTCCGTCTCCGTTGTCGAGTTCTGGGATTCAGGCTCGCTCGTCCGCTCGATTAACGATGTCTCGCACCTGGGGCTAAACTAGAAAGTCGCGAATGAGCCGACCGGACGAACGCGACGCGCCGAACTACCGCTTTGACAGCGGCCAGCGGACGCCGAGGAAAGTCTGGACTCCACAGAGCACGGTGGTTGCTAACAGCAACCCGGGGCGACCCGCGGGCAAGTGCAACAGAAAGTAGACCGCCGTTTCCTCACTCCGTTCGGAAACGAACGCTGTGCGGAACCGGTAAGGGTGAAACGGTGCGGTAAGAGCGCACCAGTACCGTCAGCGATGGCGGTAGCTGGGTAAACCCCACTGGGAGCAAGGCATCACGGCTCGCCACTGGCGGGCCTGCTCAGGTGATTGAGGGCTGCTCGCCCAAGCCTGAAGGTAGCTGCTTGAACCAACTGGCAACGGTTGGTCTAGATGGATGTTCGTCGCGCCACCCACACGGGCGGCGTACAGAATCCGGCTTATAGGTCGACTCATTCGCCCTTTTTAACGGCTAGGCTGGCTCACTATGAAGCTGTATGCCGCCCCGCTCGATTTCCAACCCGTCGCCGAGGAATTCGGCATCGAGCGTGCCTTCCCGCCCACTGTCGAGGAGGAAGCCCGCAACGCGCGCGACCGCTTCGCCGATATCCGTCGCGACGCGCGCCACATCCCGCTGGTGACCATCGACCCGGCCGGCTCCATGGACTTGGACCAGGCCGTCCACATCGAGGCCACCGCCACCGGCTACACCGTCCACTACGCCATCGCTGATGTTATGGCGTTCATCGCGCCGGGCTCGCCGCTGGAAGTCGAGGGCTTCAAGCGCGGCCAAACCATCTACCTGCCGGACGAACCCGCACGCCTGCATCCCGCAGCCTTGTCTGAGGACGCCGCCAGTTTGCTTCCCGATGCACCCCGCCCCGCCGTCCTCTGGACCTTCCAGCTCGACTCTGCCGGCGAGGTGTCCTCCTTCGACGTCGAGCGCGCCCTCGTCCAATCCCGCGCCCGACTTGATTACGAGGCCGTCCACGCCGATCTCGTAGCAGGCCACCTGCATTCCTCCATCGCGCTCTTGCCCGAGGTCGGCGCCCTGCGCCAGACTTCGAGCCTGCGCCGCTCCGCCATCAACCTGCGCGTGCCTTCCCAATCCGTCGAGGAGACCCCCACCGAGTCCGGCGAGACTGTCTTCGAATTGCTCGCCGAGCCGCGCTACGAGGTGATGGACTTCAACTCGGAGATCTCCCTTCTTACCGGCATGTGCGCGGGCCAGCTCATGGCCTCCCACGGCGTCGGGCTCTTGCGCACCTTGCCGGCTGCTTCGCCTGAGTCCGAGGCTTCCTTTCGCTCCGAAGTCGCCGCACTCGGTTTCGACCTTACGGACCAGTCGATTTCGGAATTTTTGCTCAGTGTCGATCCCGATACCCCGCGTGGCATGGCCGCGATGCGTGAAGCCCAGTACCTCCTCCGCGGCGCCGGCTACCAGTGGCTCACCCCTGACGAGGAGCCTGAGGTCCACGCAGGTATCGGCGGCTACTACGCCCACGTCACCGCGCCGCTGCGCCGTCTCGCGGACCGCTTCGCCACCGAGGTCTGCCTCGCCCTGTCTGCCGGCGAGCCTGTGCCCGAGTGGGTCTCCTCCCGCGCAGATGATCTCCTGGAAACAATGAAGCGCACGAACACCGTCGCCTCCCAAGTCGACCGCGCCTGTCTCAAGCTCACCGAGGCCACCGTCCTCGCCCCGTGGGTGGGCACCAACTTCGATTCGATCATCCTCGACTCGGATCCCGAGAAGTCCAAGGCCCGCGCGTTCGTCACCACGCCGCCCATCGTCGCCGACGTCATCGGTGCGCCCGAACCCGGCGCCGAGACGGCCATTTCCCTCGTACGCGCCAATCCCGCCGAGCGCTCCGTTGCCTTCGCCTGGCCTGCGGATTAGCTTTCCTGGCCTTCGTGTCAGGGGCAATTGTTAGCCTTTCGGCCCATCCACCCATCGAGTAGAAAGGACCGGATTGATGATGGACTATCCAGTATCTGAGGCCAGCCTCGTGAAGGCATGCACTGCACTCTACGGTGATGACAGTAAAGTCGATGAGTATCGGCAGACCGTCCGCGGCGCGTTCAACCAGCTTGTCGCCACCGGCATGAATGAGACCGTGGCCCGCGAAGTCGTCCAAGCCCAGTACATCGACGAGGTCGTCGAAGGCGAACGCCAGCGCCGCGCCCATGAGGACCGTCTGGCCACCATCACGCCCATCCCAGTGCCCGACGACCCTGATGAGTACGACGCCATCCTTGAACAGGGCATGCGGGAAATGAACGGCGACGGCGAGTGCGAAACCGAGGAAGAATTCCAGATTCGTTACAAGAATTTCTTCTAATCATCCGCGCCAGCGTGCAACAGCGTGGGACGAACACCGCGTTCGTCCCACGCTTCCTTTATCCGCCCAGCCTTCCGTCGGCGCAAAATGAATTTTTGGTGTCCAACGCGACAAATCATCGAGTTTCGGGCATGCTTGGTGGGCAGAGGGGGACGCCTTTCGGGGCCCAGCCGACGGCGTTGAACTCCTTGAACTCCCCAACGTTTATTTGTTGATCGAAGTTTTAAGGAAAATACATGTTAAGACCACTGCATAATGTGGCGTGCCTTGGCATAGTTGCAGCCTTTCTCACAGGCTGCACCGTCAGCGACGCCGAGCCACAGCCTGCCGTCGGAACTGCCGCCGCCGCAAGCCCCGCGGCGCCTGCACCAGACACCGCTGACGACGAAGCACGAGAGGACCAAGCGTCAATTGATTTGGGCGGCTGGTCGATGCCTGAACCGGGACCTTTTGATTTGGCAACCTATCAAGCAGATCCTTTCGAGCCGTGTAAGGAAATCCCAGAGGTTGTCCTGCAACGGGCTGGCTTGATTAAGAAAGAAAACCCTCTCGGCCATCTAACGCCGTTTCCGTGTGAACTTCTCCCGCTCCACCAAGATTTGGAGGGCGCATTGCTGACGATTAATGCGTGGCAAGGCAATCCACTGAATCTAGCGGAATCGGCGGGGCAGTTTGTAGACGGGCGGGGTAACCCGTCCATGCCAGAAATTGTAGTTCTACGGCCAGTTGACCCAGCTATGAAGCAAGTTTGTGAAGCTGCCGTTGAAACTCCGCGAGGGACAATTTCAGTTACCTATGCTTTTGTGACAGCGCCAGGGCATGGCTCAGAACAATGCCGCATGCCAGAGAAAATTCTCTCCTCTCTATATGCGAAGGAACTTGATGATGCGGCTTAATACTTCGAATCTTCAAGATAATGGTTCGCGTGCTGTGAATCTCGAGCACACTATTTCTCGTGGCTCGAGTTTTGCAGGAGGAATGACGTCTGCAATTTCTACAATTTCTGGTGTGCGTGAAGCCGGACAGATTCATTCGAGACTTCTAAATTCGGATCCTTCATCCGCTCAACAAGTCGTCCAATTGCTGGGACAACAGATGGGGTGGATTGGGGGACAGTTAAGAAAGTTCGCTGTTGGAGCAATTGCCCAGGATATGCTTGCGGCGCATTCGCTAGAAGCCGTTGAGACGGGCGGAATTTCTCCGGATGAGATTTTCATGTTGGACCCGCAGCCTGATGCGAGCTATGGCGCGGTTCATTTCGTGAAGCCAGTGGTGACAGTCGGAATGGATGCCTTGTCAGTTATTGCTGAGGTGCTGTCGCTCGACGCCAATAGCATCTCCGCGACGCTGAATCAGTGGAAATCTGTTTCCGCGTCGGCAGGGGAGGCTGCGGCGCAGCTGGAGTCGATGGCAGCGTCGCTCGAAGAGTCGAACGAGGGCGAGTCGATTGACGCGGCGGTGGCGAAGATCCGTGAGATTGCAGGGACGGGCTCGGAGATTGCGGCGAATGCAGGGGCGATGGCTGGACGCACGGGTGCGATGTTGGGATTGTCCCAGGTATCGAAGTTGATGGCGCTGTCCATGGCGTCGACGTTGTCTCTGCCGATGGATCCGGTGAGCCGGGAAGCCGTCGAGCAGTCGGGTCTGGTCATGATGCAGAACGCGCTGCAGTCGATGGTGGATGTCTCGCTGCCGCCGGTGGCGAGCATCGCGCAGCCGCAGATGCGTGCCTCGGGAGGAGACTTCACGGCAGGCATGGACGCGGTCAACGCGAGCGGATTTGGTTTGTCGACGGATGAGGTGGAATGGCCGAAGTCCTTTGAGGAAGCGGTTGTGCGCGGTGCGGTGGGACCAGGGTCCTTCGAGATTGTCAATGGGCAGCTGCGGCCGGTCAATGATATCGGGTTGTCGGCGGAGGACCTGGCGCAGCTCAATAAGGCCGCGCAAACGTACGTTCCGGCGATTTATGACGCAGCTGGATTGCCGGAGCTGTCGCAGGCGCTGACGACGCCGGCATCGGTCGGAACGCTGCCGAGCGCGGCGGGGTTGACTGCAGGTCTGCCCGGCGGAGTGGGTGGTGCCGCGGGTGGATTGTCGGGTGGCGCGCCGGGTATCGGGGCGTTGTCGGGCGGAGGAGCGTCGCCAGCGAATCTCGGTGGTGCATCGGGACTTGGAGCGGCAGCAGGACTGGGTGGGGGAATAAACTCAGGGCTGGGTGGCTCAGGCATCGGTGCCGCACCGATGGGTGCGCTCGGAGGTGCTGGCGGCGGTGCGGCTGGGGCTGCGGGTCGTGGCGGAGGTGTGCGCGGTGGCATCGGAAGCCGAGTAGGCATGCCGGCAGCGGGGGGACTCGGCGCGGGTGTAGGACGCGTTGGGCTGCCTGGTGCAGGTGGAGTCGCGGCCGGTGGCGCGCCAGGTGCTGGTGCTGCGGGCGTGGGTTCGACGGGCGCTGGGGTGCGTGCGGGCGGTGTCGGCGGTGGTGCTGGCGCTGCGCATCGCGGCATGATGCCGATGATGGGCGCTGGTCACGGTCAAGGAGACAAACGGGGGAAGGTAAAGACCGTGACGACGGCGGTGGAGCAAGACCAGAACCGGCGGGCGCTGCTCGGTGAGGTGCCGCCGTCGGTGCCGGGCGTAATTGGAGCGTGGGTGCGCGACTAAACGTGCGTGTCCGCTTTAGACGAAGACCCCGAGCGGTGCTCGGGGTCTTCGTGCGTCACGGTTTATTCGGGGCGGGCGGGCTCGCCGGGGTGGAGGGCGATGACATCGAGGCCAGCCTCGGAGAGATCGTCGGCGAAGTGGTCTGCCTTGACTGCGGGGACGTAGGCGACGACGGCGTTAGCTATTCCGGCGGAGGCGGCGCGGGTGCCGACGGCGCCGCGTAGAGCGGAAAGTTCCGCGATCTGCTGCGCATTTTCCAGGCCGTAGATGGCAGCGAGTTCGGTCTGCGAGGACCCGAGGACGGAGAAGAGCTCCGTGCCGCGGCGCGAACGCAGGGACCGGGCGACGCCCTGGGCGCGGGTGGTCTCATCATCGAAGAAAGCGAGCCAGTTGCGGGCATCGGGAAGCGTGGGCTGGCCTTCGGGACCGTCGATTTCGTGGACGGCCGTGAGCCAGTCGACGACGCGCGGGGCGGCATCGGGAAGCAGACGCAGCGAGTCCGTGCCGAAAGCGTGGCAGGCGTCGTGGACGAAGCGCTGGCGGGCGCGAATGTGGGCTACGGAGGCGGCGATATCGCCCGCGGCGGGGACGGAGACGACGAAACCACTCATCTCCTTGCCCAGCGGGTGCGGTGCCTGGGTGACCGAGTTATCCGCGTAGTCGATGACGGAGACGGTCTCCGCGGCACCGCGCAGCGCCGCCGTGTGGCGGGCGCGCAGGGGTGGGACCTCGGAGAACAAAGTGACAGCCTGGGCGCAGACATCGGCGATGCGGGCGCGCATGGGGGCATCGGCAAGCTCCTCGTGGTCGCTGATGAGGGCGAGGGCCGTGGCGACGTCCATGGCCGAGCGGGCGCCGAGGCCAGCGTGCGGTGGGATATCCGAGACGACCGTGATATCCATGCCGGAGGTCTCGCGGGAGAGGAGCTGGCGGTTGATGAGCATCCACACCATGCCTGCCACGCGGGTGTGCGTGTTGCCCGTGGGCGCTGGCGGGACGATGGTGCGGCCCTCCGAATCTGTGGTGGGCTGTTGCGCCGCTGCCAAGGCGGCGAGGGCCTCGAGGGACGAGTCCTCCGTGGTCTCCTCGTTGTTTTCTGCGATGGTCACGCGAATGACGTCATCCGTGCGGGGGCTCACGGCCACGGCGGCGCGCAGATCCACCAGCCCGATGACGGTCACGCCGCCGTAGTAATCCACGTGCTCGCCAATGACATTCCACGTCGCAGGAGCGCTGGCCACCGCCTGTGGCTGCGCGCCAGTCAAGCGCGTGTGCAGCTCACGGGCACGGTCAGCGGCGGGGGAGTCGGGGTGGTGCCACATCGGCATGAAGAATTACTCCTTTGGACTGGGGTGCATGCCTCCCCGGCGCTGCGCGACAGGCGCGCGCTGCGGGGAGACCAAGCGGAACAGTCGACATTCTACCGGTCGCACGGCCCGCGTTTCGCGGTAGCCTGGGTGGCACAGATTACGACGAACGCGCCGCGACGTCCCCGTCGCGGCAGACAAGGAGCAAAGACAATGACGAACGCAGGCAACACCAAGTGGTACTACGACGTTGCTACCGGCCAGGTGACCGAAGGCCCCGAGTCCGGTTGGGATAATCGCATGGGCCCGTACGATACCCGCGAAGAGGCCGAAAACGCCCTCAAGCTCGCTGCAGAGCGCAACGCTGCTGCCGATGCCGCCGATAAGGCCTGGGAGGACTAACTCCCGCGCGCAGCCGCGCTGCGCCTATCTGTGCGAACGGCCGCCGTCCCCGTATGGGGGCGGCGGCCGTTTCTGCGTTGCGGCTCGGCGCGCGGTTAGGCGTCCATCTTCTTGCGCAGCGGCTTGAAGGAGGACTTAATAGCCTTGAACGCTTCGTGGTAGTCCGCGAGGGCTTCGAGACCAATCATGCGCTCACGCTGGTAGAGCAGGCCGTAGCCGAAGGTGTCCTCGCCGCGGCGGCGGGCGGCCTCAGCCAGTTCGAGGAGCTTGTCGCGCGAGGTGACGGAATCCTGGAAGTCGCCGAGCACGGACTGCATATCCTTGCAGGCCTTGTAGAGTGCTTTCGTCTTGAGGTTCGTGGCGGAACCGGCGGCCTCTGCGGCGTAGCGCAGCTTCTTTGCGGCCTTGCGCATGTCGTGGAAGTAGTTCTCGCGCTCGTGGAGCGGGAGCTCGTCATTGCTCCAGTTCTTCACGGCCTTCTTGTGGCGCTTGACCAGCTTCGCATAGGCCTCGCCCAGGTGGTTGGCCATGACGGTTTCCATGTCGTGGGCGGGTTGCTCGTGGGCGGCGGGCTCAGCCTCGGGCTGTGCGTCCTCAGGCACGGGGGTTGCGGCAGCGGTGTCCTCGGTAGTCGTGTCCTCGGCGGGGGTGTCTGCGACGACCGGCGGATCGAGCAGGAGTTGGTCGAGTTCTTCGAGCAGGCCCAGGTAGCGATCCGAGTTGAGGGCGCCGATCACGTGGCGGTGGGCGCGGCGGTATTCGCGGCCCATGTCGTGGGCGATGTGGTCGCGGGTGGCCTCGTCGAGAACGTCGGAATCCTCAGACGCGAGGAGGGACTGCCAGCGCTCCTCGACGACCTCGGCGTCGCGTGCGACACCGAGTAGGCCTGCGAGGGACTTGAGTTCGCTTTCAATGTGCGCGATCTGCGGGCCCTCGACGATGCCATGGAAGGTCTCCATGTGGCTGCGCAGCTCGCGGGTGGCCACGCGCATCTGGTGGACAGAGTCCCACTCGTTGGCGCGGACCTTGGAGTCGTACTCGATGATTTTGTCGCGGTTGGTCTGCAGTGCGGCGATGACGGCCGCGGCGGCGGAGCCCGGCTCGACGGTGGACTCGCGCATGCTCGGCGGCAGCGGCACGTTGTCCACGGAGTCGCCCAGCGCGGTGGCCAGCTTCGACGGGGACTTAGACGGGAAAGCACCGGCGGCGATGAGCGCCTCGGAGCACAGCTGGAGCAGGTTCGCGGGAGCCGGGGCGTCGGCTGCGGGAGCCTCGGCGGCCTGGGCGGCGGCCTCGGCGGCGACGCCGGTGAGCTCGACTTCCCACTCGCGCCAGCGGGTCTCCTTGCCGGCGGGCAGGAAGGACTTGGCGGTGACATGGTCGTCACAGAACTCGACGACGGGGTTGCCTTCGGGGTCCGCGTAGGTGATCTCGGCGCGCTTATTGTCCACCTGAGCGATGGGCTTGAGGGGGAGGTTGCGCACGAGCGAGCGGATTTCGGCGAGCAGCTCGGCGGGGACGATGTAGTTGCCGTCCGCGGCGTCATCGAGCGGGGCGTGGAGTTCTTGGCGGCCAGCGGCGGTGGGGGTCTTGATGTGCCAGCCGGAGTCGTTGCCGCCGGTGCGGCGACGCAGCGTCATCTTGGCGCGGGTGAGACGCAGGTCCGGGGTGTCGAAGTAGATGGCGGAGAGCTCGTGGTGCTCCTCGCGGGCGACGGAGCCGATCTCAGGCAGCGTGGTGAGATCCGGCAGCTCGGCGGAGCTGTCGACTGCGAATTTGGCCTCGATTTCGAGGGCACTGGTAATGGCCATCTACTCTTTCCTTTTCCTCGACGTGTGGGTGTCCTTCTGGGCCCGATCCTACCTTTTAGGGGTAGAAAGTGGCCCATAATGATGCGTGGCTGTGGTTACGCGGTGAGCGCCCGCTGGCGCGCGTCGAGTCCGGCCGAATCGCCGCCCAAGCGCGCGGACTCAGCGGCGGCGATGCCGTCATGCAATCCGTCGAGGTGCGTCGCCGACAGCGAGAGCGTCGACAGGTGAGGGAAGAGACGGTCGCGGGTTTCCTCGGCTGCGGTCAGGCGGCGGGCGAGGACGGGCAGTGCCTGCGAAGCCACGGTAGCGAGGTCCGTGGACGAGGAGGGCGCATCTTCACAAGACACGGCGGAGCCGGAAGTGGAGTCGTAAGAATTCGCCTCCTGCAGCAGGTCACCAATCCTGGTGGCGTAGGACAGGCGGAAGCTACGGCGGTAGGCCGCGGTGGTGCGGGTGCGCTTGGCCTCGGCAGCGCCGGGGGAGGACGTGAGGAAGTGCTCGCACTGGCGGGCGAGTGAAGCGTGGAGATCGATGACATGGTCGAGGTCGCCTGCGGTGCCGATGAGCGAGACCAGCCCGCGGGAGTCGATGAGCACGCCGGTGACGCCGTTGGCGTAGCAGACTGCGGCGAGCAGGCTGAACTTGTGCTTGACGTACGGGGCGTCGAGATAGACGCGGCGGGTGATGGGGGCGGCATGGGGATCCTGCAGGGCCTCAGTGAGGCGGTGGGACTGGCGCAGGGACTGGGCGCGGGCGATGAGTGCGTCGGCCTCCCCTTCGAATTCGGTGGACTCGGCCTTGCGCAGGAGGGCCTCGATCTTGCGGCGGATCTTGGCGGCGGGGTCGGATTCGGGCGTCGTGGGTGGGGTGAGGAGTTCGACGTCGCGGAGCACCTTGAGGGAGGTGAGCTCCGCATGCCAGGAGGGTAGAAGACCCACGTCGTAGAAAGGATCGGCGGGTGGCAGTAACCTGAGCCAGGCGGCGCGCAGGTAGGGCGAGGCTACGCGCGCGGGCACGCGGATGGCAGCACGGTGGGCTAAAGGATGGATGGCAGGGCCGAGGATGTGGAATAGGTCGTCTGGGGTCCAGCCGCGCAGGGCGGCGATGACGATGTCGTCGACGATGGTGGTGGGGCTCATCATGGCGTTCTCCTTGAGTGGTTTTAGTAAGAGTGTTCTAACGGAGTGCGCTTAGACTCGCATGGTGCGTGGACATGAATGAGGCGAGACACCCCCGCAGGCTACCCCCGAGATGCTCTGGTGAGCTGGGCAAAGCGGATGAAAAGTACTGCCCAATAGAGTTGGCAGCTCCGCTAGAGTGAAGGGCATGAATAGCCAACACGAGTTTGTCCTGCGCACCGTCGAGGAGCGCGATATTCACTTCATCCGCCTGTGGTTTACCGATATTTTGGGCGGCTTGAAGTCCGTGGTCATCAGCCCCTCGGAGTTGGAGGACGCATTTGAGGAGGGCATCGGCTTCGATGGCTCCTCGGTGGAAGGTTTTTCGCGCATTTCGGAGTCGGACACCATCGCGCTTCCGGACCCGTCCACGTTCCAGATTCTTCCGTTTGACCAGGACGATCCCAACCTGCAGTCGGCGCGTATGTTCTGTGATATCCAGCAGCCGGACGGTCAGGCCTCGCTCGTGGACCCGCGCCAGATTCTGCGCCGCCAGGTCGCGGACGCCGCGGCGGATGGCTTTAGCGTCAAGGCCTCGCCGGAAATTGAGTTCTTCCTGCTTAAGGAGCTCAAAGAGACGGGCAAGTTGAAGCCCACGGATAACGGCGGCTACTTCGACCAGGCGAGCCAGAACACCGCGCCGCGTTTCCGCTCGTATGCGATGCTGGCGCTGGAAGAGATGGGCATCTCCACGGAGATGAGCCACCATGAGACAGCGCCAGGGCAGCAGGAGATCGACCTGCGGCACGCGGACTTGCTCACCATGGCGGATCACATTATGACCTTCCGCTTCGTTATTAAACGTGTGGCCACCAACCAGGGCATTCGCGCGACGTTTATGCCCAAGCCTTTCGAGGAGCACCCGGGCAACGGCATGCATACGCACTTCTCGTTGTTTGAGGGAGAGACGAACGCCTTCCACGATCCGGATGACGAGTTCGCGCTGTCTACGACGGCGAAGCAGTTCATCGCGGGCATCCTCGAGCACGCCACGGAGATGACCGCCGTGACCAACCAGTGGGTCAACTCCTATAAGCGTTTGATGTTCGGCAACGAGGCGCCGGGTTCGGCGACATGGGGCGTGTCCAACCGTTCGGCGCTCGTGCGCGTGCCCACGTATCGCCTGGGAAAGGCGGAGTCGCGCCGGGTGGAAGTGCGCAATATCGACGCGCTCATGAACCCGTACCTGGGCTACGCCGTCATCCTTGCTGCGGGGCTCAAGGGTATCCGCGAAGGCTACGAGCTGGGCGAGCCGGCCGAGGACGACGTCCATTCGCTCACCCGCCGCGAGCGCCGCGCGATGGGCTACAAGGATCTGCCCACCTCGCTCGACCAAGCGCTGCGCGTCTTCGAGCGCTCCGAGTTCATGGCGGACATCCTCGGCGAGCACGTCTTCGAATTCTTCCTGCGTTCCAAGTGGGACGAATGGCACCGCTACCAGGCGCAGATCACCACCTCCGAGCTGCACACCAACCTGGACTTCTAAGCTATGGCGAAGATTCCCTCACCTGCCACGCTGGGGCTTACTCGTCCCACCGCGGCGCAAGACCTCGAAGAACTCGGCTGGACCACCGAGGAGACCATTCCGCTGCTGTGGACGCTCGCGGCCTGCGGTAACGCGGACGTCGCGCTCAATACCCTCATGCGCATCCACGACGCCGCCCCCGAGCTCGAGCCCGCCATGCGCGCTGACGAGGCCCTGCGCGTGCGTGTCCTCGCCCTCCTCGGCGGCTCCACGGCGCTGGGCGATCACCTCGCCGCGAACCCCGAGCTGTGGCACGAACTCGCCAAGCCGCTGCCCACCGTCGCGGAGTTCTACCAAGAGATGCTCGGCGCCATCGAGGCACGCCCTGCGGCCTATGAGACGGAGCTGACGCGGCCGGATGGGGCATCGGCAAGCTTGAGCGGGCCCGGCACCTACGTCGCGGGCATCCGCGAGGCCAAGATTTTGCTCAAGTCCACCTACCGCACGCTCGTCATGCGCCTGGCCGCGCACGACCTGGCCGGCACGCTTCATTCCCGCAAGGGGCAGACCGTGGCCCAGCCCGAAGTCCCGTTCCGCGAGGTCACGCGGCTGACCACAGGGCTTGCCGATGCCGCCCTTACCGCAGCGTTAGCCGTCGCCGTCCGCGTCGTCTATGACGAGGCTCCGCTCGACGCCCAGCTGGCCGTCATGGCCTTGGGCAAGTGCGGCGCGAACGAGCTCAATTACATCTCGGACGTGGACGTTATCTTCGTCGGCTCCGAGGCCACCCCGCGGATTACGCGCGTCGCGGCGGAATTCAATCGGATTGGTTCCGCGTGCTTCTTTGAGGTCGACGCGAACCTGCGGCCGGAGGGCAAGTCCGGCGCGCTCGTGCGCACGCTTGATTCGCACGTGACGTATTACAGGCGCTGGGCGGAGACCTGGGAGTTTCAGGCGCAGCTCAAGGCCCGCGTGCAGACGGGCTACCTGCCGCTGGGCGAGGACTACATCGCGGCCGTCAAACCGATGGTGTGGGAGGCCTCCCTGCGCGACTCCTTCGTCGAGGACGTTCAAGCCATGCGCCGACGCGTGCTGGAGAACGTCCCTCCGGAGCTGAAGACCCGCGAGCTCAAGCTCGGCACGGGCGGCCTGCGCGACGTCGAATTCGCAGTGCAGCTCCTCCAGCTCGTGCACGGCCGCTCGGATGAGTCGCTGCGCGTGCTCAATACGATCGAGGCGCTCGAGGCGCTGGTCGCCGCAGGTTACGTCGGCCGCGAGGATGGCCACCAGCTCATCGAGGCCTACGAGTTCCTGCGCCTGCTCGAGCACCGCCTCCAGCTCGAGCGCTTCCGCCGCACTCACCTGCTACCGGAGGAGGGCGACGCCGTCGCATGGCAATGGCTCGCGACCGTCGCCGGGTTCAACCCGGACGGCGCGCAGTCCGCCTCCCAGGCGCTCGCGAAGCGCCTCAAAGAAATCCGCGTGCTCGTCAATGATCTGCACTCGCGCCTGTTCTACCGGCCGCTTCTGCATTCGGTGGTCAATCTCGACTCGGATACGCTCAAGCTCTCGCCGGCCTCGGCGAAGCTGCAGCTCGCAGCACTCGGCTACACGTTCCCGGACCGCGCCTTCGAGCACCTCACAGCGTTGGCCACAGGGTCCTCGCGCAAGGCCCGCATCCAGGCCATTTTGCTGCCCACGCTCATGGGCTGGCTTGCCGAGGCCGCGGACCCCGACGCCGGCCTGCTCAACTACCGCCGCTTGTCCGAGGCCGCCTACGACGCGACGTGGTTCCTGCGCATGCTCCGCGACGAGGGCATCGTGGGCCAGCGCCTCATGCATATCCTCGGCACCTCGCCGTACGCCGCCGAGCTCATCATTTCCGCGCCCGACGTCGTCAAACAGCTCTCGGACGGCGCGACCGGACCCAAGCTGCTCGAGACCTCGCCGCAGCAGGTGTCCACCGCGCTCGTGCGCTCGACTAAGCGCCACGCGGATCCGGATAAAGCCGTCGCCGTCGCACGTTCACTGCGCCGCATCGAGCTCGCGCGTGTCGCGGCCGCGGACCTGCTCGGCTTCATGGACGTGCGCGAGGTCTGTCTCGAGTTGTCTACCGTGTGGAACTCCGTGCTCGAGGCCGCGCTGCGTGCCGAGATCCGCGGCTGGCAGGGCGCCCATAAGGCACCCGAGGACGCGGACTTCCCACGCCCGCCCGCGCGCATCGCGGTTATCGGCATGGGCCGCCTGGGCGGCATGGAGCTCGGCTTTGGCTCGGACGCGGACGTCATGTTCGTCGCCGAGCCCGCCGAGGATGCCGTCGACCCCGAGACCGGCGCCCCCGTCGACGAGACCACCGCCGTGAAGTGGGCCGTCACCATCGTCGACGGTCTGCGCCGCCGGCTGGCCAAGCCCTCGGGCGACCCGCCGCTCGAGGTCGACCTGGGCCTGCGCCCCGAGGGCCGCTCCGGTCCTGTCGTGCGCACCATCGCTTCCTACGAGCGCTACTACCGCGAGTGGGGCGAAGCCTGGGAGATGCAGGCGCTCCTGCGCGCCGCATTCATCGCCGGTGACGAGGAGGTCGGCTTCCAGTTCATGGAGCTCATCGACGGTTTCCGCTACCCGGCGGGCGGTGCCTCCGAGTCCACGATTCGCGACATCCGGCGCATGAAAGCCCGCGTGGACAATGAGCGCCTGCCCCGCGGCGCGGACCGCAATACGCACCCCAAGCTCGGCCGCGGCGGACTCACGGACATCGAATGGACCGTGCAGCTGCTCACCATGATGCACGCCCACGAATGCCCGGAGCTGCGCAATCCCTCGACGCTAGGCACGCTCGACGCGCTCGAGACCCACGAGATTCTGCCCGCCGCGAAGGTGAGCGCGCTGCGCGAGGCGTGGTGCCTGGCCACCGATGTGCGCAATGCGCTCGTGCTCGTGCGCGGCAAGCGCGTGAACCAGCTGCCGCCGCCGGGCCCGCAGCTCGCGCAGGTCGCCGGCGCCTCCGGCTGGGCCCCGGAGGACAACCAGGGCTACCTCGACCATTATCTCAAGACCACGCGGCACGCCCGCCGTGTCGTCGATGAGGTCTTCTGG
Source organism: Corynebacterium sp. DNF00584 (assembly GCF_001552965.1). Taxonomy (NCBI): domain Bacteria; kingdom Bacillati; phylum Actinomycetota; class Actinomycetes; order Mycobacteriales; family Corynebacteriaceae; genus Corynebacterium; species Corynebacterium sp. DNF00584. The sequence continues at coordinate 56,830 of NZ_KQ959741.1, forward strand.
GGCGAGCCCGAGTCTCTCGAGCACGAGGAAGGTCCGTTCTAACTGCCGGTTTCCTGGCAATAGCCTGCCGATGCCCCCTTATCCCTAGGCAGCGCCCCCACGCGCGGCCTAGGCTAGATAAGTCACTTGAAACACGGAAGGCGGACGGACCACCCCATGGCTTTGACTCTGCGCTTGGATCTTTCTTCGGCGAATGTTGCAGACCTGGAGGCGCTGCTCGCAGCGGCGCGCGCCGGGGGCATCGGCGGCGAGGGCCGCGTGAGCCTCGACGGCACGGAGCTCGTGCTTACCGTCGCCGAGCCCGCCGCCACGCAGGAGGCCCCGCGCCCTGCGACGCCGGACGCCTCGCAGCACTCGAACCCGGTCGAACTCGTCGGACCGGTGGGGGAGGCCGCCATTCGCTCCGTCATCGATATTTTGAGCGGCCGCCAGAATCCGCCGCGCACCCCGGGCTTCGGCGAAAACGAGGCGCGCTAGATGTCGCGACGTTTCATCAACGCGGCGCTGTCTGTTTTCGTCGTGGTCGCCGTTGTGGGCCTGGGACTGTGGTTCTACCTGCGCGACCGCGCACCCGCCGGCGCCCAGACCGTGGGTGAGGCTGTCGCGGAGCTCAGCGGCAGCTCCACGAATACGGACACGATAAGCTCCAACCTCGTCACGGTCCTTGACCGCCTGGGTGTGTTCACACACAGCCCGCTGCACGACCCGGCGCAGTCTCCCGCGCCGGACACCGCGGAGTCGCGCGACGAGCTCATCTCGCGCATGGAACAGGCCGTGGGCCGCGGCGAGCTCACCGCCTTCGAGGCTCGCGCCGTGCTCAAGGCCTACGACCAAGGCCTTATCACCGGCGGAGAGTCGCCGCTCGTTGTCCTGGACTCCGGCGAGGCCCCGGAAACTTCTGAGTCTTAAACCGCGTCTTCAGCAGCGTCGTCCTCGATGGCGATAATCTTCACGCGGCGCGGCGCATGCGGCTGGAAGCGCTTCTCCACGAAGTGCGTGACCACGATGCCCGCCAGGCCGAAGAGCCACACGCCCAGCACCGCGAGCGCGCCGTGGCGGAAGTCCGCCCACTCCATGCCGCGCGAGCTTAAGACCATGCCCATGATCTGCGCGCCGAGCATGCCCGCGACGAAGCCGCCCATATTCGCCAGGCCCGTCGCCGTCGCCACAACGTCATGCGGCAGGCGCTCGCGGATCTTGTCGAACCCGTAATTCGACACCGGCTGCAGCAGTGCCATGACGAACATCATGACCACGACGACCCAGAAGCCGCGCGGCGAGCCTGTCGCGAAGAACAGCGCCCAGCACACGATGTGGGTTGCTGCGAAAGCGAGCGCCACCCAGTCGCGCACGCCCGACAGCCGAGCAGAGATACGCCCGTGGATCGGGCCCGAGAGCACCATGAAGACGGTATTAAGGGTGAGCACGATGCCGGCGGCGGCATCGGAAAGCCCCATGGCTTGCGTCATCATGGGCATGCCCCACATCATGACGAAGACCGGAGCGGCGAGCATGCCCGAGAAGTGGATGAAGAAGCAGTTCCACGCCGTCGCCGAGGTGACGACGGCGGCGAGGCGGGCACGGAGGCTGGGAACGGGGGCATCGGAAGGCGCGGCGGCGGGAAGAATGCCGAGCTTCTCCGGGGAGTCCGCGACGGCGACCGAGGCTGCGAGCGCGACGAGGATGCCCACCGCGCCGAGTGTGACAAACGCCGTGGTCCACCCAGTCACGCCGAGGTACCAGAGGAAAGGAATCGCGGAGATGAACTGGCCCAGCTGGCCCAAGGCGCTCGTGACCTGCGTGAACATCGGCGTGCGGTGCAGCGGGAACCAATAGGGCAGGATGCGCATGACTGACAGGAACGCCGTCGCATCGCCGGCGCCGATGAGGACGCGCGCCGCGACCGCGACCCAATAATTGCTGGTAAAGCCGAGGACAACCTGTCCGATGCCCATGACAAGCGCACCGGCGACGAGCATCGCGCGCGGGCCGAATTTATCGATGGCGACGCCCGTGGGAATCTGCGCCAGCGCATACGTGCCCACCTGGATGGAGGTAAACACGGCGATGGCGCCGGCGGTGGAGTCGAAACGCTCGATGGCATCGAGGCTCGCGACGCCGAAAGAGGTACGGCCGGTAATCGCCATGGTGTAGACCGCCATCGCGGCGACCCACACCCACAGCGCCTTCGTGGTGATGACTTCGCGGGGGTTCGGGACCGACTTTTCTTCCGACATGGGTGTAAAGTGTACGCCCCGCCCACTATGGTGTTAGAGGTGGATTATATTTCGACGCGCAATGAAGAACGCACCCCAGCTAAATTTACGGACATCCTTCTAGGCGGACTTGCCCCTGATGGTGGCCTGTACCTGCCGTCGGAGTATCCGACGATTACCTCGTCCATGCTGGATGAGTGGCGCTCCGTGCTCGCCGACGGCGGCTATTCGGCGCTCGCCGCCGAGGTGCTTAAGCTCTTCATCGACGACATTCCCGCCGCGGACATTGAGGCGATTGCCGCGCGTGCGTACACCACGCCGAAGTTTGCCTCGGAGGAGATCGTCCCCGTCACTTCTTTGGGGGATGGGCTCTGGGTTGGCCACCTGTCCGAAGGCCCCACCGCGGCGTTCAAGGACATGGCCATGCAGCTTTTGGGCGAGCTCTTCGAATACGAACTCGGCCGCCGCGACGCGTCGCTGAATATCCTGGGCGCGACCTCGGGCGATACCGGCTCGTCTGCCGAGTACGCCATGCGCGGGCGCCGCGGCATCCGTGTGTTCATGCTCACCCCAGCCGGCCGCATGACCCCGTTCCAGCAGGCCCAGATGTTCGGCCTCGACGACCCGAATATCTTCAACATCGCTTTGGACGGCGTCTTCGACGACTGCCAGGACGTGGTCAAGGCCGTCTCCGCCGACGCGGAGTTTAAATCCACGTACGCCATCGGCGCCGTGAACTCCATCAACTGGGCGCGTCTCATGGCCCAGGTCGTCTACTATGTCAACTGCTACCTGCGCGTGACCTCCTCCAACGACGAGAAAGTCTCGTTCTCCGTGCCGACCGGCAACTTCGGCGATATCTGTGCGGGCCACATCGCGCGCCAGATGGGCCTGCCTATCGACCGTCTCATCGTCGCGACCAATGAGAACGACGTGCTCGACGAGTTCTTCCGCACCGGCAACTACCGCCCGCGCCCCGCGTCCGAGACCATGGCGACGTCCTCGCCGTCCATGGACATCTCCCGCGCCTCGAACTTCGAACGTTTCGTCTTCGACCTCACCGGCCGCGACGCCGCACGCACCGCGGACCTCTTCGGCACGAAGGTCAAGGAGGGTGGCTTCTCTGTCTCCGCCGCGGAATTGGCTGCCGCGCGTGACGAGTACGGCTTCACCTCGGGCCGCTCGACCCACGCCGACCGCCTGGCGACCATCAAGGACGTGCACGAGCGCTACAACTACCTTGTCGATCCGCACACCGCGGACGGCATCAAGGCTGCGCGCGACGCCCAAGCTGCCGATGCCATCGCAACCCCCATCGTCTGCCTCGAAACGGCACTGCCGGTCAAGTTCGCGGACACCATCGAGGAAGCCATCGGCACCGTCCCGCCGTCCCCCGCACGCTTCGAGGGCATACTCGACGCCGAGCGCCACGTCACGGATCTTCCCAACGACGTCGCCGCCGTCAAGGACTTCATCACCACATCCATCGACACCACGGAGGTCTAAAACATGGCACAGGAACAATTCGCCGGGCCCGAGTACTTCACCGAGTTCGACCCGGAGAAGTTCATCCGCGACATGAAGCAGGTCAATGAAATGGACGAGGAGGCGGCCGAATCATCCGACTCCGCAGAGAAGACCAACGATGCCGACTCCTGATTTCATCCTGCGCCTGCGTTCCCGGATTGGCCACGAGCCGCTCCACCTGCCCGGCGTGACCGCCGTCATCCTGCGCGACGTTCCCATGGGCGCTGCGGTATGGGAGGTGCCGTCGGTGCTGCTCACGCGTCGCGCCGATACCGGCACCTGGGCACCTGTGGCCGGCATCTCTGAGCCCGGTGAGGACATCGGGGAGACCGCCGTGCGCGAGGTCCTCGAGGAGGTCGGCCTGGAGGCCCGCGTCGAGGCGCTCCTTGGCTCCGGAAAGACGGACCCCGTGACCTATCCCAATGGCGACCAGTGCACGTTCATCGACACAGCGCTGCGCCTGTCCGTGCCCGACGATGCTGAGCCCGTTGTTTCCGATGACGAGAACCTCGACGCCGCCTGGTTCTCCGTGGCAAAGCTGCCGCAGAGCGTCCACGCTCGGCACCGCATGATCATCGCGGACGCGGTGGCGCAGATGAAGCATCCGCAGGGCTTCCGGCCGCGGGTGGGCTTCGTGAAGCGCTCACGGTAGCTCGTCCTGTTTCAAGCCAGCTCCGTCTCGTGCGGTGGGTTGGCTTTGGTTTTGTGGCGGTTTGGGCTGATTCAGAGGCCCTGAAGCGCCATAAACCCAAAGCTAGGAATTCTGCCCGCGGAACTCACGGACCCGTGCGGACACGGCCCGGTAGGCCTCGCCAGAGACGACGTCGCGGTAGCCGAAGCGGAGAATGATAAGCCCGTGCTCGGAATAGAGGGCATCGGAACGACGCTTTTCGCGGTCGAGGTTGAACGCCTGGTCCTCGGAGGACGTCCCGTATTTTCCTTTGCCATCGAGCTCGACAACGATGGGCGTGTCATTGACTCGGAAGTCCACTCGGTAGGTGCGTCCGCGCACGGTGAAGGAGGCTTGAGGGGTGACGCGAAAGTCATTGGTCGTAGTACATTGCGCGTAGAAGATTGCTTCCAAGGCAGAGTCGAGGCGAAGGGGAGGGGCGGCCAAAGCAATCATGTCTTCGATGCCGCCGAGCTTTTTGATCCCTAAGTCTCGGCATTCCTTGGCGCACTGGGCAATGTCGCTATAGGCAGTAGGTACGCGTGACATAAGGCTACACAGCGCGATGAGCGCCGCGGTATGCCCATAGAGGCGGTAAAGGTCAACAACCGTGCGTGCCGGGATGGTGATGAGTGAGCCGTTGTAGTCGCAGTAATGAGAAGCAGGTACCGCGCTGTAGAGCGGCAGCTCATAGGGGTCTTTTGTCGTTGTTGGGGCACAGTAGGTCTCGACCCGGGTGGGAAAAGCTTCGAGCCGCCAGAGTCCGACCACTGCCGCAGCGGCGTGCCCAGCGAGGAGGCGTCCGCGCGCTGCGAAGGAGTGCGCGAAGAGTGGATATTTCTCCCAGTCCGAGGTGGGAACCTCTGCGGTAGGGAAATACACGCTGCGATTGATACGCGTGAGGGTTCCGCGCCGAACGGCGCGGGAAATCACCCCACGGCTGTTCGGAATATGCGTTTGATCACGTGGGAGGATGAGTCCAGATTCGGTACGGCGGAAGTCCCCGAGCTTCCAATGCCGCCCTCTCCCCGAGACAGTCATGCTGCTCATCATAAAGGAAACAACATGACTGCGCAGGGCGAGAAGGTTAGACCGCCAGCGGCGTCGTCCGCGGGGTCACGGCGATGGGGAGGTTGGGAAGGATCTGCCTTTGATGCGTGTCTTGTAGCCGGTGTTCGGGGTGCCGTCGAGGTTGGTGGCGCGGCCACGGTTCCACCAGCCCTCATTGGAGTCGACCTCGTAGAAGCCGGTGTTGGTATCCGTGGAGAAGCGGACGGAATCAAAGAGGTAGAACTCGGTCTTGGCGTCGAAGCCGCACGTGTCCGCGATGCCCGTCGATGCCAGGTATTCCTCGGCCTTGCCGGCGACGTCGCGCGGGTAGCAGGAGAAAGGATCGAGGTGAGAGGATCGTGGACGAAGAACTTGATAGTGAGCGCCTTCTCGATGCGGAACGGGTCGAGCACGGCGGAGGCCGGAATGGTGAAGTGATTCTCGGTGCCGGGATGTCGGTGAAACGCACGTCGACGAAACGTACGTCCTAACCCTTGATAAACCTCACGACGTCCTGGATGGTCTGGAGTGCCATGGGGCTGATACTCCTTGCGAATGAAAGCTCGGCGAGGCATGGGCCCGCGTTGGTTTTCTATACGCTAAAAGGCGTGCGTCTTATCTTTCTATTATGTGCGGGCGGCGGGGAGCTTTACACATGCCAGGTAGGACGTGTGACGTTAGTTACTGGGGGAGAATAATATTCTCTAGCTCCGCCGGTGCGGCGGCGTGGTGCACCGCGCCGTCGGCGACATAGTCCGCGACGGTAGCCGGGGCGAAGCTGTCGCCGCAGACGACGATGGTCTCGTCGCAGATGAGCAGGAGCCGGGCCGCGGCGGCAAGCTCGAAGAGGAGCGGAAGGTCAGCGCGCGACCACTGCCAAGCAGTGGCGTAGAAACTTGTCCCGTAGGGGTATGAGGTCTCGAGCAGGAGAGTGCCGCGCCGGAGAAAAATGCCATCGCGCGGGAGGCTTGCCAGGACGCGGCGGGCTGCTGCGGGGTGGGGAAGGGCGGCATCGGCAAGCGGGGCGAACGTTAAGGTAGAAGCCATGAAGATCATGATTTTAGGCGCCGGGGCCGTGGGAGGCTACTACGGCGGGAAATTGCAGCAGGCCGGACACGAGGTGGGATTCATCGCGCGCGGGGCGACACTGGAGGCGTTGCGCGAGCGCGGGCTGGACCTCGGCGGGAAGGTCGTGGCGCCGTCCTGGGCGGCGGAGAGCGCGGCCGAGCTCGTGCAGGCGATGGGGACGCCGGAGGTGATTATCGTGGCGTCCAAGGCGCTGCCGGGGAACGCGACGTTTAGCGACCTTCCGCAGGTCGACGAGCTGGCCGGAGTGCCGGTGGTGACGACGCATAATTCGGTGGAGACGCATTATGAGGCCGCGCGGCTCTTTGGTGATGAGCGGGTCTTTGCCGCGGTGATTCGCGCGTACCTCACGCGCACGGGGCCGGCGGAGATTCGTCTGAACCCTGGGCCGCTGTCGCTGAATTTCGGGCCGCTGCCGGGGGCGCGCGCGCCGGAGCTCGACGCCGTGGGGCGTTTCCATGCAGCGCTGCATGAGGCGGGGATTGACTCGGAGTATTTCCCGGACGGGGAGATCATGGTCGACGTGTGGTCGAAGGCGATGTTTGTCGCGACGACGGGTGCTCTCGGCGCGCTGGCGGGCCGGCCCATGGGTGTGCTGCGCACCGAATTGCGGCCGCAGCTACGCGGGCTCATGGAAGAGGTCGCGGCGGCCGGTCGTGGCTGTGGAGTCGCGCTGCCAGCGGACATCGTGGACCGGACGCTCGCGTTTGCGGACGAGCAGTACGCGGAGGCGACGAGTTCCATGCACCGCGATATTGAGGCGGGATTGCCTCATGAGCTCGACGCGCAGATTGGTGCCGTGCGGCGCATGGCGGCGAGCGTCGAGGTGGGCACGCCGTTGCTTGACTACACGCAGGCTGTGCTCGAGGCGCGCTAGTCTGCGTCGCCGTAGCGGGCACGGCCGATGGTGTAGACGCCAAAGCACACGAGCCCGATGGCGGTAATGATAAGCAGGACCTGGTCGAAGGGCTGGGCACCGATGGTGTGGAGGGCGGCATCGAGGCCGCCGGCCTTCTCTGGGGCGTGGGAGGCCGCGACCCAGATGACGAGCGCGCCCGAGTTGGAGGCCTCCTCGCTGTAGCCGCCCCGGGAGATGCGGAAGGCGAGCCAGCCGATGAGGACGAAGACGGCGCCGAGGACGACGAAGCCGACGCTCGTCATCCGGTTGAGCGCCTGAGATTGCTGCGCGCGGATTCGGCAGCGTTGCGGGCGGTGTTGCGTGGAGAGCTCGTAGGTTCACCCTAGGGGCGCAGGCACTAGTGCGTACGCGAAACCCACGCGGAGCCCTGTGCGAACGGGGCCCGGCGGGGGTGAGAGGTGCGGCGTTTAGCAGTCGAAGTACATCTCGAACTCTTGCGGGGTGGGGCGCATGCGGTTCGGGGTGATTTCGTTGTCGTACTTGTACTGGATGTAGGTGTCGATGAGGTCTTCGGTGAAGACGTCGCCTTCGGTGAGGAAGTCCGAGTCGTTGCGCAGAGCCTCAAGGGAGGCCTCGAGGGAGGTCGGGGCCTGCGGGATGGATGCGGCCTCTGCCGGCGGCAGCTCGTAGAGGTCCTTGTCGACCGGAGCGTGCGGCTCGATGCGGTTCTTGATGCCGTCCAGGCCAGCCATCATCATGGCAGCGAAGCCGAAGTACGGGTTGCCGGACGGGTCCGGAGCGCGGAACTCGATGCGCTTGGCCTTCGGGTTGGAGCCGGTGATCGGGATGCGGACCGCGGCGGAGCGGTTGCGCTGGGAGTAGACGAGGTTGATGGGGGCCTCGAAGCCCGGCACCAGACGGTGGTAGGAGTTGAGCGTCGGGTTGGTGAAGGCGAGGACGGCACCGGCGTGGTGGAGGATGCCGCCGATGTAGTAGCGGGCCAGGTCGGACAGTCCGCCGTAACCAGCCTCGTCATAGAACAGCGGGGAGCCGTCCTTCCACAGGGACATGTGGGCGTGCATGCCGGAGCCGTTGTCGCCAGCGAGCGGCTTGGGCATGAAGGTGGCGGTCTTGCCGAACTCAGCCGCGGTGTTCTTGATGATGTACTTGAAGGTCTGGATATCGTCCGCCGCGTGGAGCAGGGAGTTGAAGCGATAGTTGATCTCGTTCTGGCCGCCGCCCACCTCGTGGTGGAAGCGCTCGAGCGCGAAGCCGGCCTCCTGCAGGTTCTCCACCATGGCGTCGCGGACCTCGACGTGCTTGTCGTAGGGCGCCGTCGGGAAATAGCCGCCCTTCATGCGCGTCTTGTAGCCGATGTTCGGCGTGCCGTCGAAGTTGGTGTCCGCACCGCGGTTCCACCAACCCTCGTCCGTGTCGACCTCGTAGAAGGCGTGGTTGACGTCGGCCGTGTAGCGGACGGAGTCGAAGAGGTAGAACTCGGCCTCGGCACCGAAGAAGCAGGTGTCTGCGATGCCGGTGGAGGTGAGGTACTCCTCAGCCTTGCGCGCGACATTGCGCGGGTCGCGGGAGAACGGCTCGTGGGTGAACGGATCGTGGACGAAGAACTTGATGTTGAGGGTCTTCGCAGAGCGGAACGTATCGAGCACGGCGGTGGCCGGGTCGGGCATGAGCGTCATGTCAGACTCGTCGATGGAGGTGAATCCGCGGATGGAAGAACCATCGAAGGCAAGGCCTTCTGCGGCGGCTTCCTCGGTGAATTCGGACGCGGGGATGCTGAAGTGGTGTTCGGTGCCCGGAACGTCGGTGAATCGAATGTCGACGAACTTGACGTCTTCGTCCTCGATAAACTTCACAACGTCATGGATCGACTCGAAAGCCATGGTGTCTCCTCTAATTTCGGTCGCTTAACAGGGCTGGCTTCAATATTATGCAATTGCGGGTAGTGACGGGCCTAATCCTACCGGATGGGACGCTTTCAACACTCACCCGGTTTGGGGGATTGGCGCGCCGCTTTGGCGCCCACCGTGGGCCTGCGTATCTTAGACATCATGGCTGAGAAGAAGACGTGGCTCGATGGCCCCAGCATCCCCGGCGAGAATGATTATGAGACCCCTGGCCGGTGGCCGGGGGAGAAGCTCGGTCTCCCGGAGCGCGGTGCGGGTGCCCTGGCGCCCGTGTCCCGCCGCGCGGGTGCGGTCCTTATCGATTGGCTGCTGTGCTACGCCGCGGCGGCGATCGTGGGCTACTTCGTCCCTCTCTTTGGCGGCGTGGCGTTGCTCACGTACGTGTTGTGGATCGTGCTAGGCATTCTCGGCGGGTGGCTTTTCGCCCGCACGCCCGGCATGGCGTTGCGCGGCATGGGCGTTGCTCGTCTTGATGCCCCCGGCGAGCGCGTCGGCTTCTGGCGCGCCGCCGTGCGCACGCTGCTTACCGCCTTCATCTTCCCCGCGGCCCTCGTGGACATGGACGGCCGCGGCATGCACGACCGCGCGACCGGCACCGTGGTTATCTACGCCTAGGGATAAGCGATGACAGAACTGTGGGACATCGTGGACAACGACCGGCAGCACACGGGCGTGCGGGTGGAACGCCAGCTGGGCTTGCCCGATGGCCAGCTACACCAGGTCGTCCACCTATGTCTCTTTGACGTGCGCGGCCGCATGCTCATCCAGCGGCGCGTCGACACGAAGTCCACGTGGCCGGGCATGTGGGATGTCACGGTGGGCGGTTCCGTTATCGCGGGGGAGACGAGCGCACAAGGCATCGCGCGGGAGGTGCGCGAGGAACTCGGCCTGGAGCTGGAGTTCACCCGTCCGGCGTTCACGTTTAACTTTGCGTACGGCTTCGATGACTTTTATGTGGTGCGCGCGGATATCGACGAGCGCACACTGGCCGTGCCTAACGCGGAGGTCGCCGAGGTCGCATGGGCGAGCTTCGCCGACATCCAAGCACTGAAGGCGCGCGGGGAGTTCATCAACTACCGCGACAGCGCGCTGGCCCTGGCCTTCGACTTTGTTGGCGAGAACGGCGTGCGCAGCGATATCTTTGACGGCCGTCCTAGGCCGTAATAAACACGAAAAACGTTCAACCCCTTGCCGCCGCGATCTCCATCGCAGCGACAAGGGGTGAACGTGTCATTGCTTGTTGGAAAGCAACAGTCCGGTCCCCACCTCTCTGTTCCTCCTCAAGAACGCTCACGTGTCACGGTGTGCGCTCTCGCCGCCCCGGTGTAACGCGAAAAGTCATTAATTCTAGGCGTAGGAAAACGAGAAAATCCGCAATAAAAATTGCGGATTCTCACGTCGGGCCAAAAGGCTACTTGTGCTTGCGCTCAGCGGCGCGGCGCATGCGGCGGTTCATGCCGGCCATGTTCTGCGCCTGGTGGGGCATAGGCCCCTTGGGCAGGCCCGGTTGGGCGCCTGGCATGGCGTCCATGGCCTCGATGCGGCGGATATTGGTCTGCGTCTCGTTCTTATTGAAGTTACGCGGCAGGCGGATGATGTGGTTGCGCAGCTTGGACACGGGGACCTCGTCCTCGCCGGACCCCACGTAGACCTCGTAGATAGGAACGCCGGCGGCCATCTTGTCAATGCGCTTCTTCAGCTGCGCCATGGACGGCTTGAGGCGGTTCTTGTTTCCCTCAGCGACGAGGATGACACCCGGGTTACCGATGACGCGGTGGATAAGGTCCTGCTGGCGTGTAGCAGCGATGCCCGGCTTGACGGACCACACGAGACCCACGGAGTTCTTCAGCTGCTGCTCGAGTGCCCAGCCCGCGACGCCGGGCTGGTCCTCGACCTTGCGGTACATGTCGCGCTCGACGCGGCGGGTAAATAGCCACATGGCGAGCACGAAGCCGACGCCCAAGCCCAGGATGAGCATGAACCACTCGCCACCCCAGAGCATGCCGATGAGGAAGAAGACCAGCGCGACGCCCAGGATGGACGCGAGCATGATGGGCACGAGCGCCTTGTCCTGCTTGCGCTGCATCTGGAAGACCTGCCACATTTGCTGGCGGGTCTGCTTGCGCTGGGCACGCTTGTTGGCGCGCTCTTCCTTTTTGGCGGCGCGCAGTGCCGCCTTGTCATCACCTTTAGCCATGGCTCCTACTTTAAATGGTTGTATGTCAAAAACGCGAAATAACGCCGCCCTTCGCCACAATTGGCGGAAGGCGGCGCTAGGGACAAGCGATTAGCGGATGGTCGCGGAGACCGTCTCGGGCTTGGCCGGGGTTTTCACCATGCGGGTCGTCACGGGCGTCTCGACGGACGGGCCGTACTTCTCGAGCAGAGTGGAGGCTTCCTGGGCGGTAGCGCCCTCGGAGGTCTCGGCGAGATGCGCGAGGTGGGGCGGCAGCTCGCGGCCGCGGGCCTCCATCGCCTGGACGTAGAGACGGCCAGCGCGGTAGGAAGAACGCACGAGCGGGCCGGACATAACGCCGCCGAAGCCGAGCTCCTTGGCATACTCGGCGTGCTCGACGAACTCCTCCGGGCGCACCCAGCGCTCGATGGGGTGGTAGCGCGGGCCAGGGCGCAGGTACTGCGTAATCGTGATGATGTCGCAGCCGGCGGAGTGCAGGTCGCGCAGGGCTTCCTGAATTTCCTCGGGCGTCTCGCCCATGCCGAGGATGAGGTTGGACTTCGTGATGAGGCCGAAGTCGCGGGCCTGACGGATGACGTCGAGGGAACGCTCGTAACGGAAGGCCGGGCGGATGCGCTTGAAGATGCGCGGGACGGTCTCTACGTTGTGGGCGAAGACCTCCGGCTGTGCGGAGAAGACTTCTTCGAGCAGGTCCGGCTTGCCGGAGAAGTCCGGGGTGAGATTCTCCACGCCGGTGTTCGGGTTGAGCTCGTGGATTTTGCGCACGACCTCGGCGTAGAGCCAGGCGCCCTCGTCGGGCAGGTCGTCGCGGGTGACGCCGGTGATGGTGGAGTAGTTCAGCTGCATGTTGCGAACTTCTTCGGCCACGCGCAGCGGCTCCTCGCGGTCGAGCGGCTCGGGCTTGCCGGACTTGATGTCGCAGAAATCGCAACGGCGCGTACAGGAGTCGCCGCCGATGAGGAACGTGGCCTCGCGGGATTCCCAGCACTCGTGGATATTGGGGCAGCCGGCTTCCTGGCACACGGTGTGCAGGGAGGCGCCCTTCACCTTGTTTTTGATGTCCTCATAGCCAGGACCGGTTCGGACTTGGTTACGGATCCAGCGCGGCTTCTGCTCAATCGGGGTCTCGGAATTCTTGGCCTCGATGCGCAGCAGCCTGCGTCCTTCATGCTTAACACTCACGGTCTACACCCTACGCTGAAAGTCGATGTTCTCTAAAGCCCGCGGGGCCGCGGGTTCCCCCATCGCAACGACGCGGTCAAGGGAGCTATTCCTCTTTTATTCGTGCGCTGCGCGAGCCTTGCGGCGCGCCTCGGCGGCCTGCTTGCCGGGGTCCGGCGCGGAGGCAAAGGTGTGGTCTGCGACGATGAGCCGGCCCGCGAGCGCGTCGTCGAGCGCGCGCAACAGCGGCACCTCGGCCTCCTCCAGCGTGACGTCGCGGCCCAGCTCCAGGGAGAGTGTCGTGACGTCAGCGTCGTCGATGCCGCACGCCACGATGTGACCGTAGTACTCGAGCGTGTTATTGCAGTTCAAGGCGAGTCCGTGCATGGTCACGCCGCGCGTAATGCGGATGCCCAGCGCGCCGAGCTTGCGGTCGCGCTTCGGTGCCGCCGGGTCCGCGGCCACGGTCGTGTGGGGGACCCAGACGCCGGAGCGCCCGTCTACGCGGCCGGCGGTGGTCACCCCCAGCTCGCGCACGGCCTGAATGATGGCTTCTTCGAGGCGGCGGACATAGTCCACGACGTCGACGGGCTCGGCGAGCTTAATAATGGGGTAGACCACGAGCTGGCCCTCGCCGTGCCACGTGATGCGCCCGCCTCGGTCGACGGTGATGACGGGCAGGCCGTTGTCCGGCATGTCCGACTCGAGCGTGCGCTTGCCCGCCGTATAGATATTGGGGTGCTCGACGACGAGGATGACGTCGCTCACCTCCTCGGCCGCGCGCTGCTTCGCGAGTGCTGCTTGGTAGTCCCAGGCCTCCTGGTAATCCATCCGACCCAAGTGGCGGATCTCCAGAGGCGCGCCGGAGGCGCGGATGGAGCGGTCGGCAGGGAAGAACGGGTCGCGCGGTGCAGTCATAGAACAAGTTCTAGTCGCGCCCGCCCTGGGCGCGCAAAAGGGGGCATCGGAAAGCTTTCCGATGCCCCCTTGGGAGGGTGGGCTTACTCCACGCCGTTGGCTGCGGCGTAGGCGGCGGCGTCCATGAGCTCGCCGGCCTCGGAGACCTCGACCTCGAAGAGCCAGCCTTCGCCGAACGGGTCGTTGTTGACCAGCTCGTAGGCGTCGTGGATGCCCTCGTTGACGGCGGTCACGGTGCCGGTGACGGGGGAGTAGAGGTCAGAGACGGACTTGGTGGACTCGACCTCGCCGCAGGTCTCGCCGGCGGTGACGGTGTCGCCGACGGCGGGCAGCTCGGCGAAGACAACCTCGCCGAGGCGGTCAGCGGCGACGGAGGTGATGCCAACGCGCAGGGTCTTGCCCACGACCTCAGCGGCGGGGGCAGCGATCCACTCGTGGTCTTCGGAGTAGGAGAAATTCTCGGGCAGATTCGACATGTGGGTTCCTTTCTAGAGGTTCAGTTTAAGTCTAACGGCCGTGTGCGTCGCGCTGGTGTTAGTCCGCACGCTTGTAGAACGGCGTCTGCGTGACGGCGAAGGGGTAGCGCTTGCCGCGGATATCGACCTCGACGGCGTCGCCGGGGTTCAGGCTCGCGGCGGTGTCGATGAGTGCCAGGGCGACGGGGTGGCCGAGCGTGGGCGACGGCTGGCCGGAGGTGACGGTGCCGACCTTGGTCTCACCAACGAAGACCTCGGCGCCGTGGCGGGCGGCGCGGCGCTGCTCGGAGTCGAGCGCCGTGATGACCTGCTGTGGGCCTTCGGCGGCGCGGGCGCGCAGGGCATCGGCGGCAACGAAGTCGCCTTCCTTCTTGGCGAAGGCGCGGGCCATGCCCGCCTCGACCGGCGTGATGTCGCGGGAGAGCTCGTTGCCGTAGAGCGGCATGCCGGCCTCCAATCGCAGCGAATCGCGGGCGGCGAGGCCGCAGGGCTTGATGCCGTATTCCTCGCCGGCCTTGAGCAGCTCGTTCCACAGCGCCGGGGCGTCCGAATTGTAGACGATGAGCTCGAAGCCGTCCTCGCCGGTGTAGCCGGTGCGGCAGATAAAGGCGTAAATGCGGGCGACCTTACCGGTCATCGCCGCGTAATACGGCAACTCGTAGACGGCCTCCTGCTTGTTGTCCTCGACGAGCGGGATGAGGATCTCCGCGGCCTTGGGGCCCTGGATGGCGATCATGGCGACGTCGCGGGACTCCGACTTGAGGTCCACGTCAAAGCCGTCTGCGCGCTCGTTGAGAGCCTCCCAGACGACGTCGACGTTCGACGCGTTGGGAACGACGAGGAACTTCGTCTCGCCCAGGCGGTAGGTGATGAGGTCGTCGAGGATGCCGCCGTCTTCGGCGACGATCATCGAGTACTTCGCCTTGCCCACAGGGAGCGTGGTGAAGTCCGAGATAAACGCGTAGGAGAGGAACTCCGCGGCGCGGTCGCCGTTGACCCAGATTTCGCCCATGTGGGAGAGGTCAAAGAGGCCGGCGGCTTCGCGGACGGCGCGGTGCTCCTCGAGCTCGCTGCCGTACTTGAGCGGCATGTTCCACGGGCCAAACGCGGTAAAGGACGCGCCGAGCTTCTCGTGCTCGGCGTGGAGCGGGGAGTGCAGCAGTTCAGACATGGTTTCCTCTCTTACTTCTCGTCGGTGTTCGTGTCGGCGCCAGCCGACACGTCGAAGGCCTCGGGCGGCGGGCAGGCGCACACGAGGTTGCGGTCGCCGTAGGCCTCGTCGATGCGGCGCACCGGCGGGAAGTACTTCGTGCGGCGCAGGCTGGACACCGGGTAGGCGGCCTGGGCGCGGCTGAACTTAAACTCCCACTCGTCGGCGGCGACCGTCGCAGCGGTAAACGGCGCGTTGTGGATGACGGAGTCCTCATAGGCGATCGTGCCGTCGATGATCTCCTGGATCTCCGCGCGGATGGTGAGCATCGCCTCGATGAAGCGGTCGAGCTCGCCCTGGTTCTCGGACTCGGTGGGCTCCACCATGAGCGTGCCCGCAACCGGGAAGGCCAGCGTCGGGGCGTGGAAGCCGAAGTCGACGAGGCGCTTGGCGACGTCTGCGGCGGTGACGCCGGAGGCAGAGGTCAAGTCACGCAGGTCGAGAATGCACTCGTGGGCAACGAGGCCCGCGTTGCCCGTGTAGAGGATGGGGAACGCGTCGTGGAGGCGCGAGGCCAGGTAGTTCGCGCCCAGGATGGCGTGCGCGGAGGCCTGCTCGAGACCCTTCGCGCCGATCATGGCGAGGTACGACCAGGAAATTGGCAGGACGCCGGCGGAACCGAACTCGGTGGAGATCAGCGGCACGCCGTGGCCGACCTCGGTGGGCACGGTCGGGTCGATGGCCGGGTCGTTGGCGTTGGTCGGCAGGAACGGCACGAGGTGTTCCGCGACCGCGACTGGACCGACGCCCGGGCCGCCGCCACCGTGGGGGATGGTGAACGTCTTGTGCAGGTTCAGGTGGCTGACGTCGCCGCCGAACTCGCCCGGCTTGGCCCAGCCGGCGAGCGCGTTGAGGTTCGCGCCGTCGATGTAGACCTGTCCGCCGGCCGCGTGCACCTTGTCGCACACGTCGCGGACCTCCGGGTCGAAGACGCCGTGGGTGGACGGGTAGGTGATCATGATGCCAGCGATGTGCTCGCCGTGCTGCTCGATCTTTGCGTCGAGATCGGCGAGGTCGATGGCGCCGTCGTCCGCGGTCTTGACCACGACGACGCGCAGGTTGGCCAGCGTTGCCGAGGCTGCGTTCGTACCGTGCGCCGAGGACGGGATGAGGATAACGTCGCGGCCGTGATCGCCGTTGGCGACGTGGTAGCGGCGGATGGCGAGCAGGCCGGCGAGCTCGCCTTGGGAACCCGCGTTGGGCTGCAGCGAGACCTTGGCGTAGCCGGTGATCTCAGCCAGCCAATCCTCGAGCTCGTGGATGAGCTGATGCCAGCCCTTCGTCGTCTCCGCGGGGGCGTACGGGTGGATGCCCGCGAACTCCGGCCAGGAAATCGGCTCCATGGCGGCGGTGGGGTTGAGCTTCATCGTGCACGAGCCCAGCGGGATCATCGTGCGGTCGAGCGCCAGGTCCTTGTCCGCGAGCTCGCGCAGGTAGCGCAGCATCTGGGTCTCGGAGTGGATGGAGCTGAAGATCGGGTGGGTGAGCGCCGGGGTAACGCGCTTGAGCGCCTCGGGCAGGCGCGAACCCTGCGCCGGGGCTACCTCGTCAACGCGGAACGCGGCGGCGAGCGTCTCCACGTCGGCCGCGGTGGCGGACTCACCGAAGGAGACGGACACCTTGTCCGCGCCGATGGCGCGCACGAGGTAACCCTGCTCCTGCAAGGCGGACTTGATGGCGGCGGCATCGACGCCCGTGACGGTGACGGTGTCGAAGAACTGCGCGGAGACGATTTCCTTGCCAGCCTTGACCAGCGAGGTTGCAAAGGAGTCCGCGAGGTCGTGGATGCGCGTCGCGATGGCACGCAGGCCCACCGGGCCATGGTAGACGGCGTACATGGACGCCACGTTGGCGAGCAGCGCCTGCGCCGTACAGATGTTGGAGGTCGCGCGCTCGCGGCGGATGTGCTGCTCTCGGGTCTGCAGCGCGAGGCGGTACGCCGGCTGGCCGTCCGCGTCGACGGACACGCCCACGAGGCGGCCCGGCAGCTGACGCTTGAGCTTGTCGGTGACAGCCATGTAGGCGGCGTGCGGGCCGCCGAAGAACATCGGCACGCCGAAGCGCTGGGTGGAGCCCACCGCGATGTCCGCGCCGAAGGAACCGGGGCCCTCCAGCAAAAGCAAGGAGAGCGGATCCGCGTCGACGGTCGCCAGGGCGCCGCGGGTGTGTGCCTCCTCGATGATGGCGCGCGGGTCGAGGATGTCGCCCTCGGTGCCGGTGTAGGCGAGGACGACGCCCACGATGTCCTCGCCGACCAAGCCCTCACGCAGGTCCACGATCTCGACCTCGAGCTCGATGGCGCGGGCACGCTCGGCGGCCACGGCGAGCACCTGCGGGTGCATACGGGCGTCGAGGACCACGCGGCGACCCTTCTTCACAGCGCGTGACATAAGGCCCACGGCCTCGGCGACCGCGGTGGCTTCGTCGAGCAGCGACGCATTCGCGATGGACAGTCCCGTGATTTCCTCGATGAGCGTCTGGAAGTTGAGCAGCGCCTCGAGGCGGCCCTGGGAAATCTCCGGCTGATACGGCGTGTACGCGGTGTACCAGCCAGCATCTTCGAGCAGCCCGCGGCGAATGACCGCCGGAGTGAGCGTGTCAGAAAAGCCCTGGCCGTAGAAGGACTTCAGAACCGTATTGTGCGAGGCGTATTCGCGCAGCTTCGCCTGCGCCTCGTCTTCAGACAGGGGCTCCGGCAGCTGGGGGCCGCCAGCGGCGCGGATCGCGGCGGGAAGGGCAGCGTCAACAAGCGCTTCAACGCTGTCGTATCCCACCTGAGCAAGCATGGTGGCCTGCTCCTTGGCATCTGGCCCGAGGTGACGGGAGATGAATTCCATGAATATATGACTCCTTTGGGGTGTGGAGGCCTGTAAAGACGCACTCAGTATATTGCGAAGTACGCCACTATTTCGCGGCTTTACCCCTACTGCTCACCCACACGAGCGCGAGTGTTGCGAGCGCCACCGCCGTGCCCACCACAAAACTGGTGGCATGGCCCACGCGCGGCGCCAGAAGCGAGAGCAGAAAGGGGGCAAAGAAGCCCAGATAGGTGAGTGCGTAATACACCCCCGTCGCCGCGCCCAGCTCCGCCGCCGGGGCGACCTCTTGGGTCTTCGCGAGCCCTACGACCATGAGGATTCCGTAGGCTGCGCCGAGCACCAAGCTCGCCACCGGCAGCAACCAGACGACCCATGCATGGTCCCGGTTCGCCGCGATGACCGCGCCGACCACCATCCCCACTGCCGCGAGCCCCAAGCCTGCCGATGCCCCCAAGCCCAACGCCCAGCGCTGCACCACCGCGCCCGTGCCCATGGTGAGCATGGCGAGCAGCCCGGCTGCCGCGATGGGGTGGGCGAGGTGCCCCATGACCAGTCCCGGCAAGTACGCGAAGGACGTGGTGACCACGCCGAATACCCACGGCGCGAAGACGGCGACAGGCACGAACTCCCGGGTGAGCAGGCTGAGCGGCGGGTGTGCCTTGCCTGCCTGTGGGCGCGGGCCTTCCGGTGCGGTCCACGCGAGCGGCAGTATGAGCAGTGCGAGTACGAGGTGGGGGACAT
Organism: Corynebacterium sp. DNF00584; assembly: GCF_001552965.1. Taxonomy (NCBI): domain Bacteria; kingdom Bacillati; phylum Actinomycetota; class Actinomycetes; order Mycobacteriales; family Corynebacteriaceae; genus Corynebacterium; species Corynebacterium sp. DNF00584. Next base: position 75,685 of record NZ_KQ959741.1, read on the forward strand.
AGGGCGCCAGCGTGGGCCACGTCGTGAATTGTGCGAGCAGTCCCGCCAATGCTGGCGCGAGCGCGAATCCGAGTGTGAGCGCCAACGAGGAACGCTTAGCTCCAATGGCGACGGTGGCGGAAAGCTCCTTGACCCACGAGGCGCCCGCGGACATGACGAGCCCCACCGCCACGCCGATGATGAGCCTGCCCGCGAGCAGCGCTAGGAACGAGCCATGGAGGCCGGTGAGGAGAATGAGCGAGCCAAGCGCCGTCGCGAGGAGCGCAGGGCGCAGCACCGCGCGGCGCCCCCGCACGTCCGAGACCGGTCCACCGATAAAGAGCGCGCCGATGAGCCCCACGGCGTAGACGCCATAGAGGAACGTCGTGTGGGTTTCCGTGAGCGCCGTGTGCTGGCGGTAGGTGAGCACCATTGGCGCAAAAAGGTTTGCGCCAAACGCGACGACGAACATGCCCAGGACGACGCGGACCCACACCTCATTCTTCATACCGACACAGTCTAGTGTCCTGAATCACTCAATGCGGGGCGTTGTGGCCCGGAGATTGTGCGCGAAAAATCCCTCCAGCACATATAGCGGCCATGCGGCAGCGGGCCGGCATGCCTTATATGTGCTGAATGGATGTGGCGCGCTGAGCTATATCCGCAAAACGCCCGCACCCCGCGACGCAAGTGCGCAGCGGGGTGCAGGAGGGAAGCGGTCCTTAGAGGTTGAGGTCAGCCTCGAAGTCTGCGGTTTCCAGACGGTCCTTGATGGTGGTCACGAAGCGACCAGCATCGGCACCGTCGACGACCTGGTGGTCGTACGTGAACGGCAGGTAGCACATCTGGCGGATGGCGATGGCGTCCTGGCCGTTCTCGTTGACGACGACCGCGCGCTTGGTGATAGCGGCGGTGCCCAGGATGCCAGCCTGCGGCGGCACGAGGATCGGGGTGTCGAGCAGCGCGCCCTCAGAGCCGATGTTCGTCACGGTGAAGGTAGCACCGGTGAGGTCGTTCGGCTTGAGCTTGTTGTTGCGTGCCTTGTCAGCGAGCTCCGCAATCTGCTGCGCGATCTCCGGCAGGGTGAGGTCCTGTGCCTTGTGGATAACCGGGGTGAGCAGACCGCGCGGGGTGTCGACGGCGATAGCGACGTTGACGTCCGCGTGGTAGGTCATTTCCTTCGTCTTCGAGTCGTAGGACGCGTTGACGTTCGGGTGGGAGACCAGAGCCTCGACCGTAGCCTTGACGATGAACGGCAGGAAGGACAGGTTCGCGGAGTACTTGTCGATGAAGGCCTGCTTGGACTTCTTGCGCAAGTCCCAAACGGCGGTCATGTCGACCTCCTGGACGTGGGTGAGCTGTGCGGAAATCTGCAGCGCCTCGACCATCTTCGCAGCGGTGATCTCGCGGATGCGGTTGACCTTCTGCGTGGTGCCGATGAGCTCCTGCTTGGCCGGATCCACGGACTTGGTGGACCAGCGTGCGCGTGGGTCAGCGGAACCAGACTGTGCCTGTGCTGCCGGTGCGTCGCCCTCGCCAGCCGCGGCCAGGACATCCTGCTTGCGGATGCGACCGCCGACGCCGGTGCCGGTGACGGTGTTGAGGTCCACGCCATGCTTGTCAGCGAGCTTGCGGACGAGCGGGGTGACGTACGGGAGGTTGTCGCCGTTGTTGACCTTGGTGGAGGTGGAAGCGGCAGCCTGCTCGGACTTCGGAGCTTCCTTTTTCTCTTCCTTCGGCTCCGGCTTCTTCTCCTCGGTCTTTTCTTGAGCCTTGGGTTCTTCCTTGGCTTCGGACTTTTCG
>NZ_KQ959742.1:0-3115 GCF_001552965.1 Corynebacterium sp. DNF00584
CGTTGCCACAACATCCAGGAGTCCAATTGTTTCATGCCGATTTAGAGCACTACTTAGCCATTGTTGAGCGGGTTTATGTTGCGGTGCAGCGGAGTGGAAGGCATAAACGAGAATGTTGACATCAGGAATGATCATCGAGTACCGCCCACACAGCTTCTTTGTTGCTGAGATCAACTAGAGCCGGTCCGCCGCAATCGAAGGAGGGCAGGTTAACGGGGGTGTCTTCGGTACTGATGCGGGCTTCCTTCTTGAGGGCAGCGCGGACCGCCTCTTCGACGTATGAGCTCAAAGTGACATTGTTGGCTTTGGCTTGGACCTTCGTTTCTTCAAGGAGTTTCAGCGGGAGGTTTATCGTCGTGCGCATACCTTTAGGGTAGAAAGCATCAAGTCATCATTCAAGAGGTGCAATGATGTATCTGCCTTCAGGAAGCCGTGAAAGGTTGACTGGTGTCTTAATTCAGTGCGAGCGTCAGGATCAGTACTCCGATGGAGAATGCGAGCATGCCTAAGCAGTTGATCCAGAATGCGCTACCGAGGAAGTGGGCGCGGACATGGGCTGCTGCGGCCGCGCAGAAATAGGCGATGACTCCAATCATGGCTGTGATTCCTACGCCGGGGAACCAGAGGCCGGCAATGAGTCCTACGGCGGCGAGGCACTTGATGACAATGAGCGCCCACCACCAGTCCTTGGGGAGTTTGACGCCGCTGAGGCAGGCTTCGATGAAGGGGACTGGTTTGAGGGAGAGGGCGGCGTCGCCAAGCAGAATGGCTGCTAGTAGAAGGGAGGGCCAGGCTGGGGAAGATTCTAGGATCATTGGGTTACTCCGAATGCGGTGTTGAGGCGTTCGATCGATGAGGCGGCTTGGGATGTGAGGTGCTCGGTGTCGTAGATTCCGGCGGCCCAGCCGATGAGTAAGCCGAGGTAGACGTTGTACAGCAGGTCGGCGTACTCGGCCGCATCGGCGCTGCTGAGCCTGGTGCCGAGTCGCAGGGTGATTTCATCGATCAGGAGCGTTTTGAGTGCGGTGAGCGCTTCGCCTTGATTGCCTTGTTGGATGAGTGCTGCGCCAAAGGCGCGGGAGAGCTCTTCGTGGCCGGTAAACATCTGGAGGAAAGGTCTCAGGACATCGAGAAGGCTATCGGATTGTCCCCGGATGTCATCGTGGAGTTCTGAAATGTGTTGGCCAATGGTGCGGATGAGCAGCGTTTGTTTGTCGCCGACTCCCATGACGGTTCCCACGCTAACGCCAGCTTCGGATGCGATAGTCCGGATGCTGGTGGTGGCGTAGCCCTGAGTGAGGAAGAGTTCGTAGGCGGTGGCTAGGACCTTGCTGACGGTGCCAGCTTTGGCGGCCGAGCGCGATGAGTGAACGTGTTCAGTGAACATGTTCAAAAGGGTAGCTCTTGATGGTTTCGAGGTCAATGACGCCGAAGTGTTGACAGTTGACGCTAGGCCAGCGTGGGGAAGACGCGGTCGCGCAGCAGGTGTGCAAGCTCGCGGTCGGGGGCTGCTGGGTTGACCCAGGCGGTGTCGCCGATTTCGGCGGCGGCATGGGGTTCGTCGGCGGTGACGGTGCGGGTGTAGGTGAAGATGGTGCCGACGACGACCTCGCCCGGTTCGTTGGCGGCGGGAGCGTCGAAGGTGCCGAGTTTGTTGAGGCTCTCGGCGTCGAGGGTGAGGCCTACTTCTTCGGCAACTTCGCGCAGGGCGGCGTCGACAAGCGCCTCGCCCGCCTCGGGCTTGCCGCCGGGCAGTTGGTACTTGGTGGAGGACTTCTTGCGCACGGTAAGCACGTGGCCTTGTGGGTTGCGGATGACGACGGCTGCTACTTCAATCATGGCTGCTGATTGTAGGCGGCCTAGAGCAGCGGCAGGAGCACGAGGGCGAGATTGAGTGCGATGACCAGCGCGGCAAGCGTCCAGCCCACGGCCATAGACCAGGGTTTCGCGGCGAACTCACCCATGACGTCCCGGGAGCCGGCATAGCGGAAAAGCGGGATGATGGCGAAGGGGATGCCCAGGGAAAGAAGTGCCTGGCTGACCACCAGTGCCATAGTGGGGTCGACCCCGCAGCCGATGATGACCAGCGCCGGGATGAGCGTGACCAGGCGGCGGACTAGTAGGGGGACCTTGATGTGAAGCAGGCCGTCCATGATTTCGGAGCCGGCGTAGGCGCCCACTGACGTCGAGGCGAGGCCGCTGGCCAGCAGGCCGATGGCGAAGAGAACGCCGGCCAGCGGGCCGAGGTGGCTGGCAATCGCCGTGTGGGCCCCGGAGATGGTCTCTGTGCCGTCCACGCCGTAGAGGGCCGAGCCCGCCAGGACCAGCAGGCCCACGTTGACGAGCCCGGCGATGGACAGCGCCACGGCGATGTCCGCGCGGGTGCCGGCCAGCACGTGGGGGATTTCCAGGTCGGGGTAGCGCTGCTTGGTCAGGGAGGAGTGTAGGTAAATGGCGTGCGGCATGACGGTGGCGCCCAACATGGAGGCGGCCAGCAGGATGCTGTCCTTGCCCTCTAGGCGGGGGATGAGGCCGCCGGCCACGTCGGCGGGGTCGGGCGGGGCGATGGCGAGGCCGGCAAGGAAGCCGATGCAGATGACCAGGAGCAGGCCGATGACAAGCCCCTCGAACCACTGGTTCTTCTTCTGGAAGATGAGGAGAATGATGGAGACCGCGCCGATGATGAGCGCGCCCGCGAACAGGGGGAGGTTGAAGAGGAGTTGCAGGGCAATGGCGCCGCCGATGACTTCGGCGAGGTCGGTGGCCGCGGCGATGAGCTCGGCCTGGGCCCACATGCCTAGGCGCGCGCGGCGGGAGAGACGCTCGCCCATGATTTCCGGCAGGGAGCGGTGGGTGACTAGGCCCAGTTTGGCGGAGTGGTACTGGATGAACATGGCCATGAGGTTGGCCACGACGAGTACCCACACCAGGAGGTAGCCGTAGTGGGAGCCGGCGCTGATGTTGGCGGCTACGTTGCCGGGGTCGACGTAAGCCACTGCAGCAACGAAGGCGGGGCCGGTGAGGCTGATTAAGGTCTTACGCATAGGCATCTCCATACCAAAAGTTCAACTACTTGAAGTCTAGTTTTCATCGCCATATGTTCAAGCCAGGGGGG
>NZ_KQ959743.1:0-17078 GCF_001552965.1 Corynebacterium sp. DNF00584
CCCCGACGTGTCTACTTTCCAGGGGTCAGGCCCGAGATAGTCGCTGCGGTGTAGCCACACGTCCGGGCCGTTGGCGTGGATGCGGATTTCGCCGTCTGTCGACGGAAAGATGTAGAACATCGGTGGGGAACGGGGGTAAAAATCGTTCGCTTTACGAACTTCGGTGCAGGTTATGAACGATGCGTTACAGTGCGTGCATGACCAATTCGACATCGCACCGAGGGGAGGGCGCTTCCGGTTCGGCCCACCGTGCTGCGGGCGACGAGGTTGCTGATCCCAGCGGAACACGGTGGCAGCGCGCGGCTATTCACCTAGGCGGATTTGTGGGTCCCTTTGTCGGCCAGTCTATTTCCGTCGTCTTGCCGGAGTTTTCGCGTTCGTTTGGGATTTCAGTCTCCCTCGCCGCGCTGACCATTACGGCGTACACCTTTCCGTTTGCGGTTGCGATGTTGTTTTCTGGCCGACTGGTGCGCGGGTCCTCACCGTCCAAGGTCGTGCTTGTCGCATTCGCTGTTATTTGTGCGGGCGCCGTAGGTCTGATGCTGGCGCCTACATGGTGGATATTCCTCACGATCTTCGTCATCATGGCGATTGCCAATGCCTTCACGACTCCAGTTCTGCAAGGCATTGTGAAACGGATTACTCCTGACCATGAGCTGGGCACCGCGTTGGGGACGTTTACTGCGATGCAATCGTTGGGCGTGTTCTCGGCTCCGCTGCTGGCCGGTGCCGCCGCGCTCATTTCTTGGCGGCTGACCTATCTGGTCGTTATCGCCTCCGTGGTCTTCATCTTCTTGGTACGGGTGCCCATGCTCACGCCCGCGCCGCGCCGGGTGGCTGGTGACAACGAGCGGGTGCGATGGGGATATATGTCCGTCCACATGCTCACCTTCCTGATTCTGGGCGCCGGTGTGGTGGGCATGCCGTTTGCCGTGTCCTTGCTCGCTGCGGAGCGCTTTGATCTCGGCTCGGCCGGCCGCGGCGCCGTCGTGATGTGCGGCGGTTTGGCAGCATTTATTTTCTCCCGCTTCATTGGTCGCGCGGTCGACGCCCTGGGCGTGTCCCGGTCGCTCGCGCTGGGACTGGGGAGCGTCATCGCGGGACTGTTGTGCGTGCCACTGTCCTCGCACCCGATCGTCATTGCGGTTGCCTGGGCGCTGGCGCTCGTGGGCATGCAAGCGGTACAGATCATCATCAACATGCTCGTGCTGCGCTCGCCCGGTGGCACGGAACTCCTGTCGACCGTGTTGGCCTTCCGTTTCTTCGGCGCGGCGCTGGCTCCTGTCGTCATGATGCCCGTGTTTACCGCCAGCCATTATGCTGCCTTCTGGATTCCTGCCGCAGGCGCGGTCATTGCCTTAGGCCTGCAGCTCGCAGTCGCGCGTCGTGCTGCTGCGCGGCGTGCATCCTAAAAGCCGCCTTCCTCCGGTAGAGGCTCCTGCGCGTAACGCGGCCACGTATCGACGCGCTCGAGTTCGGTGGGGAGCCGGTCCGTGCGCGCCGGGATGTCCATCTCGCCGAGCTTGCGGGCGGTGACCATGACGCGGGAGTCGACGGAGCCGAGCGTCGCGTTGAAGGCGTCGATGGCGCGCTCGAGGCCGCGACCCACCTTATTGAAGTGTTCGCCCATGGTGTTAAGGCGCGAGTAGAGCTCGCGGCCTAGGCGCTGCACCTCGCGCGCCTTGTCCGAGATGTCTTCCTGCCGCCAGCCCAGCGCGACGGTGCGCAGCAGGGCGAAGAGCGTGGTGGGGGTTGCGATGACGATATTGCGCTCGAAGGCGAACTCGAGGAGGTCCGGGTCGACGCTCAGCGCGGCGTCGAGGAAAGGATCGGCGGGGACGAAGAGTACCACGAACTCGGGCGTGGGCTGGAAGGCCTCGATGTACTCGCGGCCGGACAGCGCCGCGACGTGGCTGCGCATGAGATGGGCGTGGCGGCGCAGGAAAGCGGCGTGCTCCTCGGGGTCTGTGGCCTCGAGCGCGTCAAGATACGAGCTGAAAGGAACCTTGGCATCAAGGACGATCTGACGCCCACCGGCCAAGCGGATGACGAGATCGGGGCGCACGCGCTGGCCGTCGAGGGTGGCGGTGACCTGCGAGTCGAAGTCGACGTGCTTGACCATGCCGCCGAGCTCTACGACGCGCTCGAGTTGGATCTCGCCCCACCGGCCGCGAACGTTGGGGGAGCGCAGCGCTGTGACGAGTTTGTCTGTGCGGTCATTGAGCCGCGCCGAGGTACGCGTGATGGCCTGCACCTGGCTGGTGAGCGACGCGAATTCGGCGGCGCGACCAGCCTCGAGCTCCTGGAGTTGGAGGCCTAGGCGATCCATGGCCTTCTCAAGCGGGACGACCTGGCGGTCGAGTGAATCTGCGAGGCCTTCGCGCACTCCGGCGGTGAGTTCGCGGGTGGCATCGGCAGGCAAAGCAGGCGCGGGGGACTGGCCCACGCGGTAGGCGTGTGCGAGCCAGCCCAGCACGGCGCCAAGAACAAGGCCAAGAATCAAATACAGGATGGAGCTCATGGAGCCCCACCCTGCCAGACGGTGTCGACATGGTCGTTTAGGAACGCCGGAACTTTTCGAAAGTTTTATCGAGAATGTCGCGGGCCTTGTCGAGCTGCGGACGAATACGCGGGCGCTCGGCCGGGTGTGGCGCGGCGTCGACGTCCATGGTGGTGGGGTCGGTGCCATCAGCTGCAGCGTCGCGACCTGCGGCCTCGCCAGCGAACTCGTTGTCGCGCAGGGTGACGCGTTTCAAGCGGCCCTCGTCTTCGGTGTAGCGACCGATGAGCTCGCCTGCGACGGTCTCGAAGCGGATGTCCTCGGCGTGGATCTCGCCCGACTGCAGCTTGAGGACCTCAAGGACGTAGCGCCAGCACACCGCGAACACGGCGACGACGGGCACGGCGAGGAAGGCGCCCACGAGACCAAAGAGCGCGGAGCCGACGGTGACGGAGATGAGCACGACGACGGGGTGGAGGTTCATGGCGCGGGCCTGGAGCCAGGGGCTCAACACATTGCCCTCGAGCTGCTGGACGACGAGGACGATGATGAGCACGATGACGGCCTTGGTGAGTCCCAGGGAGACGAGCGTGATGGTCACGGACAGCGCGCCGGCGACGATGGCGCCGACGAAGGGGATGAAGCCGGCGCAGAACGTGATAATCGCCAGCGCCATGGCGAGCGGCACGTTGAGGATGATAAGTCCTAGACCGATGAAGACGGCGTCGATGGCAGAGACGAGCGCTTGTGCGCGGACGAAGCCGCCCAGTGTATTCCAGGCGCGGGTAAGCAGCTCGGTGAGGTGCCAGCCCGCGCGGCGGCCGGTGGCCTCGCGCAGCCAGCCCAAGAATTTGTGGCCGTCCTTGAGGAAGAAGAAAGTAAGGACGAGGACGACGAGGAGGGTGACCACGATGGAGGTCACGGTGCCGATGCCGGAGAAGACGCTGCCCGCGATGGAACCCGCGCGGGATTGAATCCATGTGGCGGCCTCGTCGATATAGCGGCCCAGCTCGTCGTTATCAAGCTCGAGCGGCGGACCCTGGACCCACAGCTGCAGGCGCTGGATGCCCTCGACGGTCTGTAAGTACAGCGTCTGGGATTGCCGCGCGAAGTTCGGCGCGACAAACGCGATGATGCCGCCCACGATTCCAAAGAACAGCAGGATGGAGGCGAACGCGGCGAGCCCGCTGGGCAGCCCGACCTTGCGCATCCCACCCGACAGCGGCGCGAGCACCGTACAAATAATGAGCGCCAGCAGAACCGGCAGGACGCCCTGCCAGAAGTTGCCCAGCATGCGCGCGGCCGCATAGATAAATGCGCCGATGATAAACAGGCGCAGCGCCCACATCGAGACGTTGCGCACCATGTCGGCCACGACAACGGAGCGGTCGACTTGGTCTCCCGGCGGGTGCGGGGAGACGCCGCTCAGGCGGGCGGCATCGGCAGCCTCACTCGGCTTGGCGGAAAGCCCCAGGGCCTCGGGATGGGCGCTGGGGTCTGTCGGGGACGCGTCGGGCTGATCAAAACTCACCCCACCATCTTGCCTTAAATTTTTTCCGGTGCGTTAGGATTGGCCCCGTGAGTCTTACACTTGGAATCGTCGGCCTGCCCAACGTGGGCAAGTCCACGCTATTTAACGCCCTGACCCGTTCCGATATCTTGGCCGCGAATTACCCGTTCGCCACCATCGAGCCCAACGTCGGCCTCGTGGAGCTGCCAGATAAGCGCCTCGACCGCTTGGCTGAGATGTTCAACTCGGAGCGCATTTTGCCCGCGACCGTGTCCTTCGTGGATATCGCCGGCATCGTCGAGGGCGCCTCCAAGGGCGAGGGCATGGGCAACGCCTTCCTCGCCAATATCCGCGAAGCCGACGCCATCTGTCAGGTCGTTCGCGCGTTCTCCGATGACAATGTCATCCACGTCGACGGAAAGGTCGACCCGGCGCACGATATCTCGATCATCAATACCGAGCTCATCCTCGCTGACCTGCAGACCATCGAGAAGGCCCTGCCGCGCCTGGAGAAGGAAGCCCGCAAGGATAAGGAGAAGGCCGTCGAAGTCGAGGAGACCAAGAAGGCTCAGGCCGTCCTCGAGGATGACCGCACCCTCTTCGCCGCCGCGAAGAACGGCGAGCTCGATCTCGCGCCGCTGCGCGACCTCCATCTCATGACTGCTAAGCCCTTCCTGTACGTCTTCAACTCGGACGAGGCCGTGCTTACCGATGCCGCCAAGCGCGCCGAGCTCGCAGAGCTCGTCGCCCCGGCGGAGTGCGTCTTCCTCGACGCCCAGACCGAGACCGAGCTGCTCGAACTGCCCGAGGATGAGGCCATGGAGCTCCTCGAGTCCGTGGGTCAGACCGAGCCAGGCCTGGCCACGCTCGCCAAGGCTGGTTTTGAGACGCTTGGCCTGCAGACCTACCTCACCGCCGGTGAGAAGGAAGCGCGCGCCTGGACGATTAAGAAGGGCTCCGCCGCCCCGCAGGCCGCTGGCGTTATCCACACCGACTTCGAGAAGAAGTTCATCAAGGCGGAAATCGTCTCCTTCGACGACCTCGACGAGGCTGGCTCCATGGCCGAGGCCCGCGCTCACGGCAAGGTCCGCCAGGAAGGCAAGGACTACATCATGCAAGACGGCGACGTCTGCGACTTCAAGATCGGCGGCTAGACTCACCCACCGCCACAGCCCGAGTCTGCTCGCACACTATGCTCACCGGTGGCGACCACGAGTCGGAGCTCGTCAACGCCTCACCGGCTTTTCACGACAACGAAGCCCTCCAGATCGCGCGATCGGGAGGGCTTCGTTGTCGTGAAATCCCGCTTAGAGTCGCAACGTCTTCATCACATGCATGCCCGTCGTAATGAGCGTGCGGAAGCGCTCGGGCGGCAGGAGCGTCGAGGGCGCGAGCGGGTGGAGACGTTGCGCGGCGACCGTCCGCTCGTTGGACCACAGGCGTAGGCCGGTCTCGCCGTGGCGGTGGCCGAGGCCGGATTCCTTGACGCCGCCGCCCGGCGCGGCGATGGAGCCGTAGGCCGCCGCGAAGCCTTCGTTGATATTGACCATGCCGGCTTCCACCCGGCTGGCCACGTTCCAGGCGTGGCGCTCGGATCCGGACCACACGGAGGCCGCCAAGCCATACGACGTGTCGTTGGCGCGTGCGATGGCCTCCTCGTCCGAGTTCACCTTATAGAGGGAAAGCACGGGGCCGAAGGTCTCGGCAGCGTAGCACTCCATGTCTTCCGTGACACCCTCGAGGATGGTCGGCTCGAAGAAGAACGGACCGAGCTCCGGGCGGGCCTTGCCGCCGTACACGACAGTTGCGCCCTTGGATACCGCGTCGTCGACGTGGCGTTGGACAGTCTCGAGCTGCCTTGCCGAGGTGAGCGTGCCGATGGTCGCCGCGTCAGTGAACGACGCACCGAGCACCTCGCGGTCGAGCGCTTGCTGCAGTTCGGCGACGAGCTCGTCGTAGACATCGGCATGGACGTAGGCGCGCTCGGCAGACATACACAGCTGTCCTGAGGAGGAAAAAGCCGTGCGGACGAGGGCAGGGGCGGTGGAGGAAGCGGGGGCATCGGCAAGCACGAGCGCGGGATTCTTACCGCCCAGCTCGAGTATGGCGGGAATGAGGCGCTCTGCAGCCTGGGCGGCGAGCTGCTTGCCCACCTTCGTCGAGCCGGTAAAGGAGAGGCCGTCCACGAGAGGCACGAGCGCGTCGCCGACCTCGGCGCCGCGGCCCGGCACGAGTTGCCACGCACCCGCGGGCAGGCCCGCGGCGATGGCGAGGCGGCGCAGGTAGATGGCCGTGAGCGTGGTCTGAGAGTCCGGCTTGTGAACCACGGCGTTACCCGCGGCGAGCGCGGCGAGGACGTCGCCGACGCCGAGGGAGAGCGGATAATTCCACGGGGAAATGAGCCCAACGACGCCGAGCGGGTAATACTGCGTGCGCGTCGTGGTGAGCACAGGCAAGGCGCCGCGGTGGCGCTCGTCGCGCAAGGCGTGGGCGGCGCGCTGACCATAGAAGCGCGCGCAATTGTAGAGGTCCATGACCTCGTCATAGGCGTGGGCGCGGGCCTTGCCGTTTTCGGCCTGGATGAGGTCAAGGACGGTGTCCTCGTTCTCGCGCAAAGCCTCGTGGAGGCGGAAGAACACGCGGCGGCGCTCGGCGAAGCTCGTGTTGCCCCAGACCTTTTGTGCGGCGCGGGCGTCCGTGACTGCGGCCTCGACGTCGGGTGTGGTCGCGGTGGGGAAAGTAAAGAGTTCCTCGCCGGTCCAGGGGGCTACCGCGATGTGCGCGGGGCCGGTGCCGCGCACGTCGCCAGCCGGTGCGGAGTCGAGGATCGAGCGCAGGCGAGCGGCGAGTTCAGCGGGAAGCGAGGGCGAGCGAAAGGTTTTCATAAATTCCCATACTAGCGATTACTAGTGTGACTATCCTTGCACTATGACAGTCACTGAGATTCAGTCCACACAAGCGCTGCGCGCGGCCGTGGACCAGCGGCGCGGGGACGAGCGTCGCGCCGCTGGGCGCGGTGGACGTCGACGCCTTTGAAAACAACGCACGCGCCATGGTCGCCCGCGCCGGCGGGCTGCCCATTCGCGTGGCCTCCAAGTCGCTGCGCAGTGTCGAGGCCCTGCGTAATGCGCTGTCCTTCGACCTCGTCGCGGAGGAAGTCGGCGGCGACATCGACGAGATCCTTGAGAACTGGGAGACCCACGCCCGCAGTGCGGATCACTTTGAGTGCTTTTGGTTCCCGCATACCGACCGCGCGCAGATCAAGCGCAATACGCGCCTAGCGCCCGATGCCGCGCACGAGGTGGGCCCGCGTCCGAAGCGGAAGGAATTCCTCGACGAGGAACTCGTGGGCAACGGCGCCTTCGCTGCGGCCCTGGCGGTCGGGCGCGCCGTGCCCGCGTCGATCCCTTACGCCAACCGCATCGCGACCGCAGCGCTCTCGCACAACCGCTACCGCGGCACGAACCACGGCGTGTTCGTCTCGCCGCGTCGCGTGCGCTTCCACGAGATGGAGTACGCCGTGCCGCTGGCTGACGGCCCCGCGGTCGTCCGCGAGATCCGATCGCTAATCGACCGCCGCGGCTGGCGCATCGGCTTCCCGCTCGAGCTGCGCACCACGGCCGCGGACGACGTTGCGCTGTCCACGTCTACCGGCCGCGAGTCCATGTACATCGCCACGCACGTGCCGCAGTTCGTGGAACCGCAGCCCATCTTCGCCGAGATCGAACCGCTCCTGCGCGTCGCCGGCGGGCGCCCGCACTGGGGCAAGATGCACACCCTTGGCCGCGCGGACCTAGCAGAGCTTTATCCGCGCTTCGACGAGTTCTGTGCGCTGCGCGAACAGATGGATCCGCAGTGGCGCTTCGGCTCAAATTATTTGAAGAAACTCTTCGGCTAATTGAACTTTCGGTCTCAATTGACACCCCAGCGCACGGCTGGTTTTATGGCTGTGCAGAAGGGGAGTAGTTCCGCGTCGGCACCTGGGGTTTAACAGGGTCGGCGCTGGCTGGTCGACATACTGGCGCCGCGCGCCCGGCCACCCAGCCAGGTTCCACCTGGTGAACGAGACCTTCGGTATTCACCGTCCGTTTCCTACCCGGCTGAACCGAAGGGACTCGTTACTATGTCCGCCGTTGATCGTTCCGAACAAACCGCCCTCGAGCGGTTTATGAAGCTGTCTATCGCCGCCGCCGTCGCGACGATCCTGCTGAAGACCCTTGCCGCGTGGCTCACCGGTTCCGTGGGTTTTCTTTCCGATGCCCTCGAATCCATCGTCAACCTCGTCGCAGCCATCGCAGGCTTCATTGCGCTGCGCGTCGCCGTCAAGCCCGCGGACAAGGACCACCATTTCGGCCACGGCAAGGCCGAGTATGTCTCCGCGCTGCTTGAAGGCGCGCTCATCTTTGTTGCCGCCGGCATGATTCTCTGGTCCGCCGCCAACCGCCTCATTCATCTTCAGCCGCTCGAGCAACCTGGCCTGGGCCTTCTTTTGTCCACCGCCGCTTCCGTGCTCAACCTCGTGGTCGGCCTGGCGCTCCTGCGCGCCGGTAAGACTTATCGCTCCGCGACCCTCGATGCGGACGGCAAACACCTGCTTACCGACGTGTGGACTTCCGTCGGCGTCCTCGTGGGCATCGCTGCCGTGTGGCTCACCGGTTGGCTCTGGCTCGACCCCGTCATCGCGCTCGCCGTGGGTATCAACATCATGTGGACCGGGTACCAGCTCCTGCGCGACTCCCTTTCGGGCCTGCTCTCTGAATCCCTGCCCGTCGAGGAAAACGCCGCCCTCGACGAGCGCCTCGCGCGCGTTGCCCCCGCTCATGGCCTCACGATTACCCAACGCCGCACCGTGGCCTTCGGCCGCCAGCGCTTCATCTATCTCACCGCCGACGTCGACCCCACGTGGACCGTCCTCGCCTCCCACCAAGCTGCCGATGCCCTCGAAGACGACGTGGACGGTCTCTTCCCAGGCGCAGAGGTCTTCATCCACTTGGAGCCTGCCGGCGTCGAGCACCGCCGCATGCTCCACATGCGCTAGCTCGCCGCGCTACAACCCGCGGCGTAAAACTCGCCCTCGTCGCCCACGGACTGGTAGCCAATCCGTTCATACACGCGGTTCGAGACGGGATTTGCTCGGTCCGTATAGAGCGTCGCGACCTCGCCGTCGTCGAGGATGTCCTGCGTGAGCGTTGCCACGACCCACGCCGCGTAGCCTTGTCCGCGCTCGGCCGCGGGCGTAAACACCGGCCCAATGCGCTTGAGACCCAGGCCTGTGTCGTTCACGGCCGTGTAGTGGACTGGCTGCCCGTCGACCTCCCACAGCCAATGACCGCCGCGCGCGAGACGCTCCGCCACGTCCGCCGCGTTGAAGAAAGCGGCATACCGCTTCTCACATGGCTTACGCCCCGCCTGTTCTTCTGAGTCGTGTACGAATTGCCGGCGCCAGTCGACGATGAGGTCCACGTCGTCCGGAGTCGCCGCACGCAGTTCGCCCGCCGGGCACGCGGGCCAGACCACCTCGTCGAAAAAGTGCAGGCGCGAATGCATCTCCAGCCGCGCGCCGGGGCCGGCGAGCGCCTTGGCTGTCTCAAAGTGGCCGATGCACCCCGGCAGCTTCTCACCCCGCTCGGACAGCGCGTCCTGCAACGCGGCAAGCGCCGCGGGGCGAAGCTTCTGGACATAGGCGGGGTGGGGCGGCGTCGGCTTTGTGCGCATCGCCGCGCCTACGATGTCGTCGCCGTCAGTAATCGTCGCGAACCAATACGGCTGGTCCTCGAGCTTCGGCTTATTCGCTTGGGTGGCAAGCACGCTTGTCTCGCGCAGATGCTCCTTCAGATACTCGCTAGCGGCCGCACGAAACTCGGCCGGTTCCTCATAAAAGTTACGTTCATAGCCACCCAGGCTACAAGTAACGTGACTCACATTTTGAGCCCCATGTGTGGCGGTGCGCGCGACTCGCCCCCGCATGGGGGTAAGAGTGTTTCCTAAGAGGAATATTTGTCACTACATCTTTAGTTTACGGGAGAAACTTTTGGGGTAGCCGTGTGGATTCTCGAATGTTTCGCCCGTTATCCCGTGTCTCTGCCCTGTGGGGAGAGAAAAATGATGTGCATGTCATATATATACTTATCCTGTTGCAGGCGGGTGAGGGGAACCTTAACCTAGGTCACGTCGCGCCGCCGCGATCGAGCGGTGCACCCACATCCGTACACTCTCGAGGAGAACTGCATGAAGCTTCGCCGTCTTGCCACCGCCGCTGCTGCCGCTGTGGCCGGCGCCACGCTCTCCGGAGCGCTCGTCGCCCCGCTCGCTGGTGCTGCAACCCAGACCGAGTCCTACCCGGAGACCCCGGCTGTCAACGCCAAGCTCCCCATCGTCCACACCAGCCATGGCTCGGACCACATCAAGGCGAACGTGCTCAACGCGCGCCCCATCTGCAACCCGTGGGAAGACACCCGCACCGTGGTCTACAAGGTGACTGACACGTTCATGCCGGTGGGCACCATCTCCACCACGAACCAGACGGAGAAGGACATTCCGCTCCAGCAGAACTTGTCCAAGTCGCAGTCCATTCAGGTTTCCGTCAACGGCGACCGCACCCAGACGACCTCCATCAACGGTAGCCACACCCAGGATGGCACGACCGCGGGCGTTTCTTTCTCCATCGCCAAGTCGCTCGGTGCGTCCGCGTCCTACTCCCTGTCCTGGGAGGCTGGCCAGTCCATCGGCCCGTACGACGTTCCGCCGAACCACACCGGTGAGGCCACCTACGGCTTCCGCGTTCTCGACATGACCGGAACGCAGCAGTACTGCAAGCCCAACGGCACCTGGTCCACCCCGACCTTCTGGTCCGCGCTGCAGCCTGTGAAGAACGAGGTCCGCGTCAAGCTCTACGACGACATCGCGGATTCCTACGCCCCGAACAAGGACGCGCAGAACACCACCCCGGTCGTTGAGGAAGAAGCCAAGGACCCGGAGGCCGACGCTGAGGTCGTGAAGAACAACGAGGTCCCGGTTGAGGGCGAGGTCGCCACCGAGGCCGAGGGCAAGGCCGAGGAAGAGGCTGATAAGAAGCAGGCCGAGGAGCAGCACAAGCTCGACCTCCAGCCGTACTTCACGACGTCCGGTGCGAAGTCCGACGGCTTCGCAGGCACCGTCGCGCTGCGCCTGAAGAACGTCGGCACCGACCGTTACTACGGCGAGTTCCCGGCAACCCAGTTCCGCGTGGATGTTAAGACCGCCGAGGGCCCGGAGGGCGTTGACCGCCTTATCACCCCGCGTTCCTCCAACGGCGCGCACATTCGCGACCTGGGCTTCGATGAGAAGACCTCCACTCGTTCCTTCGAGGTCACGCTGGCTAACCCGATTAACGCCGGCGACTCCGTCCGCGTGGCCAACCTCGACTTCGGCGACGGCAACACCTCTGAGGGCCGTCTCCACAACTACATCGAGGTCACCCAGATCTCCCGCATCGACGGCGACGATTCCGAGTACAACGACCAGAACGTCGACTCCCGCGGCGCCACCCTGTCGGATACCGGCAAGGAGCTGAAGGGCACCTTCTAAAATGAGGGCATGCGAATAGTCGTCACCGCCTTCGATCCCTTCGGCGGGCAGCGCGTCAACCCCGCGCAGCTCGCCGTGGCCGAACTTCCGTCCCGCATTGCCGGGGCGGATGTCGTGCGTTTTACCGTCCCTACTCGCTTCGGTGCCCCATTACCAGACCTCAAGCGTGCCGATGCCGTCCTCTGTGTCGGCCAGGCCGGAGGCCGCGCCCAGCTCACGCCGGAGCGCGTGGCTATCAATATCGACGACGCGTCGATTCCAGACAACGCGGGTAACCAGCCCACGGGCACGCCCATCGTCGAGAATGGACCCGCAGCATATTTCGCGACGCTGCCGGTCAAAGCCATGGTCGCCGCCATTCGCGACGCTGGCTTGCCCGCAGCGCTGTCGAATACCGCGGGCACCTTCGTGTGCAACCACCTCATGTACCGCATGCTGCACGCGACCGCCGGCACCGCGACCCGCGCCGGATTCATCCACGTGCCCTACGCGCCGGAACAAGGCGAGCCGTCGCTGCCCGTCGCGGACATCACGCGCGGGCTCGTCGCCGCCATCGAAGCCATCGTCGCCCATCCGGACGGCGATCTCGTGTCGGCGGAGGGAGCGACGCACTAATGGCCCGCATCGTCGCCGCACCCAAGCTCAGCCCGCTACACCTTGCCCCGGCCTTTGCCGCGTTCCTCGGCGCGACAGTCGACTAGCTCTGACTCGCTCCCGCTGATAGCACTTCAGGACATATAAGGGGCATCCGCGGCGCGGATCAGGGGCCTTATATGTCCTGGAGGGATTTTTACGGGGCGCCAGCGCGGGTTAGGGCAGGCGCTTGGTCCACGCCTCGGTCGCATACTTCGTGTCGACGAGATCACGTGCCGCCGCGAGATCGGCCTCTGTGAGTTCCGTAGGACGTGCGCCGTAGCGGGTGGCGAATTCCTGGGCCATCGTCGCGATGATCTCCTCGCGCGGCACGCCGGTCTGGCGGCGCAGCGGGTCAACGCGCTTCTTCGCCGACGCCAGGCCCTTGGACGCGACCTTCACCTTGCCGATGCGCAAGACGTCCATCATCTTGTCCGCGTCAATGTCGTAGCTCATCGTCGTGTGGTGAAGCACCGCGCCGCGGCGACGCTTCTGGGCCGCGCCGCCGATCTTGCCGCCGTCCGAGGTGATGTCATTGATGGGCACGTACCACGCGTTGACGCCATGCTTGGCCAGCGCCGCGAGGACCCACTGATCGAGATAGGCGTAAGAATCCTCATACGAGTAGCCCGCGACGAGAGACTCGGGAGCGTAGATGGAGTACGTGATGCAGTTGCCGCCCTCCATGAACATCGCACCGCCGCCGGACATGCGACGCACCGGCGTAATCCCGTGCTTGTCCACGCCCGCCTGGTCGAGCTCATTGGAGTAGGACTGGTAGCTGCCGAACACGACGGCGCGGTCGTCCCACTCCCAGAAGCGCAGCGTCGGGCCGCGCTGGCCGGTGGCCACCTGGTCGAGCAACAGCTCGTCGAGCGCGACGTTGACCGGCGTGGGCAGCACGCCCGGCTGCAGGATTTCCCACTCGTGGTCCGTGAAATCCGTGCCGTCGGACAGCGCGCGCTGCACCGTCACCGCAAGATCGTGCGTGCTAAACCCGTGCAGGGCCACCGGCTCCTCAATGCGCGCCAAGGCGGCGTCGAGACGGCCCTGAATATCCGCGGTCGCCTCGCCGCGGTGCGTGCCCACGAGCGCCGGCGCGAGCGCCTCGTAGGCGTCCTCGGGCTCAAGGAAGAAATCGCCCGCGACCTGCGTCGCGGTGATGGCGCCGGCCTCGTCGACCGTGATATCGACGACGATGAGTTTGCCGCCCGGGACTTTGAGTTCAAAGTGCTTATTCGCTTCAGTCATAAACAAGAGCGTACTCGTGTTTAATCTTTTCGGCCGCGGCCGGGCTTCCGATGCCGCTTCGCCTTACCCGAGGCTTTCCGCCGCGCCGACACACGCGCGGACTCCGAAGAGTAGCGCCCAGCGGCCTGGGGCAGCGGCAATGGGCGCCACGTGAGTTCGGGTTCGCCGCCCAGCCCCGCGACGACCCCAGCGAGGACGGCGACATCGACACCGCGGGCGCGCGCGTGCTCCGTCATCGCCGCAGTATCGAGCGGTGCTGTCGACGCCGATGTGGGGTGGGTGATCTGAGGGAACGGCCGGGTGCCCTGGGGGACGGGGGAGGCGGCATCGGCAGGCTGGATGAGCGCTTGCCAGGTGCCGTCTGCTGCGGGTGGCTCCGGGATGATGCGCGCGCGGGGCGCGAGTGCCGGAACGGGCGGCTCGAAGAACTCCGCCGAGCCGGGCTCGGGCACGTCGACCGCGATGAGTCCGTCTGCGGCATAGGCACGCGCGAAGAGCGTCTGGCCGCCCTCGACCGCGTGACGCAGGAGGTTGGCGACATGCGCCGGCGCCGGTGCCGTGCCCAGCACGCAGTCTTCGGCGGAGGCGACGAACGTCTCGCCCATGAGCGTGAGGGAAACAAAGAAGGAACACGTGTCCATCTGCGTGAGCTGCTCCGCGGAAACGTCATGTGTGGTTTCCGTGGCAAGCAGCACGCCCATCCCCGGGGCGAGGACGGGGCCGCCCGCGTTATTGCGTGGCACCTGCCAGGGGCCGAGGCCGAGGTTGACCGCGATGTCGAGCATGCCGTCGACGATTTCGACCGTCGCTGTGGTGGTGACGTGCATGGTGCGCAGCTGTTCGAGGTCCGGGAAATCCTGGGATTCCTCGGCGTCGAGGGCACCCAGGTAGCCCAGTGGGCAGCGGATATTCCAGCCGCGGGTGAGATTATTGGTCTCGAGGGTGACGTCGATGAGCGTCGGGCCGTCGGCCAGGTGCGGAATTTTTAGCGCGGTGGAGGCGACGATGTGCTCGAGGACCGCTGCGTGTTCCACGCCGCAGTAGTTGCGGGCCAAGGGATAGTGCTGCATGGCGCTCCTCGCGTTGGTAAGTGGACTCCTCCATCGTAGACTCTAAAGCCATGTTGTTTGCCCTTGCTCTGACGTTGCTTGCGGGCTTATCCACGTCTATCGGCGCCGCCATCGCCGTGGGCCACCGCAACCCGGGGCCGAAATTCATGGCGGGGGCCCTTGGCCTGTCCGCCGGCGTCATGCTCTACGTCTCCTTTGTGGAGATTTTGCCGCAGGGCGTGGACAAGCTCATTACGGCTTTCGACTCGGAGCGCACTGGCACGTGGCTGGGCGTGGGTGCGTTCTTCCTGGGCATTGCCATCATTGCGGTCATCGACCGCCTTGTGCCGGAAGAGATCAATCCGCACGAGCCGGGCACCATGCTTGACGATGCCCGCCGCGCCCGGCTCATGAAGACCGGCGTGTTCGCCGCCGCGGCGCTTGCCTTCCACAATTTCCCGGAAGGCTTCGCGGCATTCCTCGCCGGCTTGGAGGACGCGAGCATCGCGCTGCCGGTCGCGTTTGCTATCGCCATTCACAATATTCCGGAGGGTATCGCTGTGGCCGTGCCCCTGCGCCAGGCCATGGGCTCGCGGCGCAAGGCGTTTGCGTGGGCGACGCTGTCCGGCCTCGCGGAGCCAGTGGGCGCCGTCGTGGGCTATGTGCTGCTCTTGCCAGTGCTCGGCGATACGACGATGGGCGTGGCTTTCGGCGTCATTGCCGGCATCATGGTGTTCATTTCCTTGGATGAGCTGCTGCCTACCGCAGAGGAAACCGGCGAGCACCACTACGCCATCTACGGCCTCATCGCGGGCATGGGGCGGAATCAAGCGGTGGATGCGCCACGCTTGAATAGTTCGTTAAGTATTTCACGTGGGGTTGCGCCGCCGAGGATTTGTCGGGGTGTTTCGTTGAGCTCATTTTGCACCCACGCGACATGTTCGGGTGTGACGGTGGCAAAGTCGGTGCCCTTTTTGTAGAACCTGCGCCTGATCTCGCCGTTGGTGTTCTCGTTGGTTGGTCTCTGCCACGGTGAGTGCGGTTCACAGAAAAACACCTGGCAGCCGTCTTTAATCTGGACTTGTGCTGTGACAGCCATTTCTGCGCCTTGGTCCCATGTGATGGTCTTTAGCTGCTCGGTGTTGAGGTCTTTGACCATGTCCTGCAGGGTTGCGACCACGGTGTGTGAACTGTGCTCATCGGGAAGGTGTCCAAGCAGGGTGTAACGGCTGGTGCGCTCTACTAGGGTAATCAGCGCGCTTTTGCCACCTTTACCAATAACAAGGTCGCCCTCCCAGTGCCCGGGAATAGCCCTGTCATCAGCTTCCGGGCTGCGGTGGGTGATCTCAGCACCTTTGATCCAAGGGCGACCGGTTAACACGCCAGCGTTTCGGGCACGACGCTTGCGTGTTGAGCCGCCGCGGATAAGTACGTCTTTAGTCTTCATGACTTCTTCAAGCTCGGCTCGCAGGCTGCCTTTGCCTTGAATGTATAAGGCACTGTAGATCGCTTCGTGGGAAATACGCATGCTTTCATCATCGCTGAAAGCATGCTCAAGCCATGCACTAATGCGCCCAGGTGACCACCTGCGGGCAAGGCAATCGACTACTACACCCCGAAGCGTTGGGCTTTCATCGAGCTTGCGTAGTTTTGGCCGCACCATCCGACCAGCAGTAGAAACAGCAGCGTTGTGGGCGTTATACCGCAGCTGCTCTGTGCCGTCCTCATCGACGATCTTCCAACCATTACGGGTGATTTCACGAGCGACGACACTGTGGTGCCTATTTATTTTCTGCGCGATGGCTCGTGCCGAATCACCGACACGACATCCCGCTTCAATAGCAACACGGTCTTCAACAGTAAGCCTGCGACCACGCCCTACTAAGGCGTGTTTGTCGAATACGCCGCTAGGAAATCCATCAACGGCTTGAGTTTTCATCGGTGCTGGCATAACAGAATCTTTACCCAGCTTCTTGCCTGTATCTGGCAAAGACACCACCGCCTCATCAGGCGTTCGACGATGTCGCTGCCGGCGTAACTTCGCATACCGCTGCTTCCTTATCCACCCATACACGGTAGAAGGATGCACACCGATAGCATCAGCCACTGTCTGACAGCTCTCACCAGCAAGCACTCGCTCCACGGCCTGGGCACGTTCATCAGGTGACAAGTGGGCGCGTCTAGGCCGCACTTCGATTACACCAGCTTTCTTTAACCTGCTGTGAAGCAAGCCAGTCGATATTCCAACAGTCTGTGCTGCTTGACTGATCGACATACCTGCACGCACCAACCCAACAGCCTCACGGACAAACGGATCACGCAAACGACTCGCACGCCTGCCTGGAGGTTCGACACCTCTTACCCTCAACCAACCGTAAACCGATTCGGGGCCTACACCCACATCACGCGCGACCAGGCTAACTGCCTCGCCTGCCACCACGCGCTCAACAGCAGCATCCTTAACATCCTTCGGAGTCCAACGCGTCACAACTACCTCCCGGTCGAAGTGGCGCATTCACCCCTTGACAGCACGCCCGTTGCCACAACATCCAGGAGTCCAATTGTTTCA
>NZ_KQ959744.1:0-81695 GCF_001552965.1 Corynebacterium sp. DNF00584
TCCTTGAGCCGAGAGACGAAAGTGGTCATGGCTTTGAAGCTATAAAAACCTGTCAAGGCCTGCAACGATGAGCGTGCAAATCTGTGGATAACTCGGCTTTTGCACAACCCAGTGGGCAACCATGAGCGCCTAGCCTGTGGATTACTCGGCAGAGGCGCGCCGGAAGGCGGCGACGAGGAGCACCGCGAGCGGCAGGAGCAGCCACGCGACGGTGAGAACCCACGGCGCGCGTGGGGCGGGGGCGTTCGTGGCGGCGACGACGCGGCCGTCCTCGACGATGGCGCCGATGCCGAGCCGCTCGAGCTCGGCCGTATCGCGGGCCTCCCACGCGGCGCGAGCGGCGACCCAACGAGGCGAGGGCGCATCGACGACCTGTCCGTCGACGACGAGCTCGCCGGAGGCGACCTGCGCGACCGCCTTGGAATACGGGTCCACGGCAGGTGCACGCGTGCCGTCCTGGGCGGTGACCTCGACGAGGCTGGGACGATCCGCGAAGAAGGTCGCGCGGCCGGAGAGCTCGCCCACGAGGCGGGCGTCGATGGAGGACTCACGCGGGGCGAGGACGCTCACCGAGGTCGCGGCGTCGGGCATCTGGAGCACGAGACACACGAGCGCCGCGACGATGCCGCGCCGGTCGAGCGCGCCCAGCGCCGCGACGTAGGCCGGAAGCGCGAGGGCCACGAGCTTGCCGGAGTCGCGGAGGATGCCGGCGCCGGGGAAGGCGTCGATGACGCTCGCGAGTACGTCCGGCAGCAGCCAACACGCAATCGCCCCGCCCAGGCCCGCCGCGCCGAGCGCGAGCAGCGGCCACGATACGCGGCGCAGGCCCACGAGGACGCAGGCAAGCACTCCAAACCCGAAGACTGCGAAGCCCGCCTGGCGCGAAGCCGGGAGCGCGTCCGCGTTCCATAGACCGCCGAGCTGCAGCAGGGAGCCCAACGTCCCGGTGCCAGCCTCGGCGCGGGGGGCGAAGGCGGCGACGGAGGAGGGGGCATCGGAAAGCGGGGCGGGGTGGAGGGAGTCGATGAGCCCGGGCACGAGCCACGGGATGCAGACCGCGAGGCCCAGGCCCGCGGTGGCCAGGCGGCGGCCCTTGACCGTGGCGACGCCCGTGGCGAGACCGAGGAGCGCGCCGGTGGGCGTGAGAGAGGCGCCGAAGAGCGCGGCCCACGCGAGATAGGGGCGGCCGCGCAGTCCTGCGGCGGTGAGGAGTACGAGCAGCCACGCGGCGACGGCCAACGACCATTGGCCCTGGAGGAGGCGCTCGACAGTGAAGGGATTGATGACGGCGAGGAACATCGCGGGTGCCGGTGAACTCCGCGCTAGCAGCCATGCGCCCCAGGCGGCGGCCGCGGCGGCGGAGATGACGAGCGCGCGCAGCAGGAATGGTGCAGGCAGGAGCGTGGAGAAGAGGGCGAAGACGCCGTCCTGGGGAGCGGCGCGCGCGGCGAGGTCGCCAGCGCCGAAGTTGGCTGGGGTGAGCCCGAAGGTCTCGGGCACGGCCATGTCGCGCCAGAGGAACTCGGAGCCGGGCAGGAGGAACGGCCAGGTCACCGCGAGCACGAGCGCGGTGCCCCAGAGGACGGGCCAGGCGCGCCTAAACATGGTCGCGGCGGCGCAGGTACGTGAGCCCCGCGGCGGCGAGGAGCACGACAGCGAGCCCCTTGCCCACCCAGCTCACCAAGCCCATGGCCTTGTGGAGGCGAACCGTGGGGCGCGCGAGCTCAAGCGCGGAGTCCTGCGTGGCCTGGTCCCAGTGCAGATCGCCCACGAAGACGGCGCGGCGCTCGGGCGGGATCGAGGTATCGCGCGCCTGCTTGGCGTCCGTGGCCCAGACGAAGGAAAAATTTTCGTCTACGTCGAGGATGGTGCCCGTGGCCGGGTCGACGGTGACGGTGCGATCGACCGAATAGAACGAGTCGAGGACCACGGCGGTGTCCTTCTTCAGACCGAAGTGGGCGAGTTCCTCGTCCGTGTAGAAGTCCTCGGCGCGGCCGCGGCGACGCAGATCGTCCGGGGTGAACGTGGGATCATTTTCGGTCGCGTACTCGGCCGTGCGCGCGAGGATGTCTTGGGCCGGTAGGGCGTCGATGTGCTGGTGGAACTCGTAGACGTCGATTCCGCCGCGCTTGGACTTCCCCGTGTAGTCGATGGGTACGGCCTCTTGCGCGATGAAGTCGAAGTACGGGTAGGAACGCTGCTCCGTGTCGGCGGGGAAGAACGCGGTGAGCCCCTCCATGTCGCCGTTGTTGATGGACGCGCCGAGGTTGAGCTGCCGCACCGCGAAGGACTGGTGGCTCGCGAGACCCGCCTCCGGATAGGCGGATTCGCGGTTGAGCGTGAGCGAGGCGGACAGATGCGCGGATCGGTCTTCCGGCTGGCCCTCGGGCATGCGGTAGAAATCCTTGGTGGCGTCGAGCTGGACCAGCGCATCATCCTCCTCGTTCGGCGAGGTGATGTAGGTGTTGTCCATGCGCACCGTGGTCGCACCGGTTTCCACGAGGACCGCGGCTGGTTCAGTGACGGCGTGGAATTCCACGTCGTCGGCGAGCCGGATGGAGCGTCCCACCACGAGCGAGGGCACGAGCACGCCCGCGAGCAGCGCGAGGATCGCGGCGATAACGAGCCACGGCAAGGGCGAGCGGGCCATAAAGGGACATCCTTTGGTGCTAAGTTGGGCAGACGATGGCCAATACCTTACCGCAGCACGTACCCGCGTTAGACGGCCTGCGCGCGGTCGCGGCGCTGGGCGTGCTCGTCACGCACGTGAGCTTCCAGACCGCCACGGGCTGGGCCTGGGCCGAGCGGCTCGACTACTTCGTGGCGGTCTTCTTCGCGCTGTCTGCCTTCGTGCTGTGGCGCCGCCGCGACGCGCACTCGCCGGCGGGCTATTACCTCGCGCGCTTTCGCCGCGTTATGCCTGCGTATTGGGCTTGCGTAGCCGTGGTGTTCCTCGCGTTGCCCGGCGCGTCCTTCTCCGTGGTGCAGGTCCTGTCCACGCTCACCGCGACCCAGATTTACGTTCCGGACGGTCTGGCCTCCGGCGTGACTCAGCTGTGGTCGCTGTGCGTGGAGTTCGCGTTCTATCTCGTGCTGCCGTGGCTGCCTTCTTTCCGGTCGTTGCGCGCACGCCTGATCGCCCTCGGCTCCGTCGCAGCACTCAGCCTCGGCTGGGCGTGGGTTGCAGCCCCCATTGAGGACTTCACCGGCGTCAACGCGCAGATTTGGCCGCCCGCGTACGCCGCGTGGTTCGCCGTGGGCATGACCGCCGCGGAGCTCGAAGGCCGCGTTCGCGCCCCGCGCCGCGCGTGGCCGTTCTGGGTACTCGCCGCGGGGTGCGTGTGGCTCGGTTCCCGGGAGTGGTTCGGGCCGCAGGGACTGACGCACCCCACGCCCGGCGAGTTCGCGCGCCGCGTCGCAGTGGGCGCCGTCTTCGCCGCGGCCATCGTCGTGCCTTACGCGCTGGGCACGCGCTCACCCGTCCTGGAATCCCCTCTCATGCGTCGGCTCGGCCTGTGGTCGTACGCCATCTTCCTGTGGCACGTCGCCGTGCTGTGGGTCGTCTTTCCGCTCACCGGCTTGCCACTCTTTTCGGGCTATTTCTTCCTCGTGCTTATCGCGACGGCCGCGCTCACCATCCCTATCGCGGCGGCGAGCTACTACTGGGTCGAGGTCCCCGCGTCCGCGTGGCTGGCGGCCAGCGCGCCGAGGCTCGCGCCCGCGAAGGCCGCGAGCAGCCAGAAATCGCCCGCGTAGTGTCCTGAGCCCCAGGGCCCGCGCGCGAGGATGAGGCCCGCGGTGGCCATGAGTCCGGCGCACAGCCAGCTCGGGCGCAGAGTTGTCCACCGCGCCGCCGCGAAGCCGCCGATGCCCCCAGCAAGCCCCGCCGGGTCCGCCGCTGCCAGCGCCACGAGCGCCAGGAGCGGAACGGGAACCCGTGCCGCGTGTGCGAAGTGACCGCGGCGCGGGCGAGCGAGGAGGAGCAGGCAACCCGCCACCGTGAGCAGTGCGAGGCAGCCGCCGCCCAGCAGTGTGAGACGGTAAGCGCGCTCCCCGGCGAACTCCAGCCGGAACTCGCCCGCCGCGCCTGCCGGGATGACGAAGGCCTGGGACGCGGCGTCGACCTCGCGGGGCTCGAGTTCCGTGTCGCCGAGGTAGCCGCGCAGGCCCTGATTGAAGGCGCGCGTGGTGACGAGCAGGCGGTCCGAGTCTGCGGCGGTGATGTCGCGGCCGGTCGCGGCGTACGCGCCTGCGTCCGCCTCGCCGAGGCGGACGACCTTCGCCCGGGTGCGCAGCTCGTGCGTGCCCGCGTCCAGGGGGACGGTCGCGCCGGGCTCGTAGGTCTCGCCGTCGATGTCCACGGGGCGGTCTGCGCCGAGCTTCAGCGACATGTCCCGCGGGGCGGTGAACTCGCGAATGAGGACGCCGGTGTCCACGATGGCGCGCTGGAAGAGGAAGGCGCGCGCCTTCGGCGAGCTATCCGGCACAACGACGGTCCGGGTGATCTCATGCCCCTCGACCTGCGCGTTGGCGAGACCCACACGCTCGTGGAGCTCGACCCGCACCGCGCTCGCGGCCCCGCCGGGAATGCGGACCTCGGTGGGTTCTTCGCCGAGATCGACGTTCACGGAGGCGTCGCCGTTGCGGACCGTTACGGTCGTCTCCGCCGTCGCGGTGAGCGTGAGCGTCGAGCGCGCCGGGAACTCGCCTTCGAGTTCCAGCCAGCCCGTATCTCCAGGTGCGGGCCACCAGGCGGTGGAATCCTCCCCGTCTACCGCCGCGGTCACCGAGTGCGCCGGACGCGCTCCGCCCAGGGCATTCGCGTCCGCGGCAGAGCTCGACGCGCGCACGTGGCCGCCACGTTCCTCTACCGCCACAATCGGGCCCGCCGAGGGATAGTCGCGCTCCACGTTGTGCGAGCGCGTCGGCTCGTCTGCGGGCAGCGGCGCGGAGACCGGCCCGTCGAGCGTGCCGAAGTTTCGGTCCACGAGCAACGGCGTATCTGTGACGACGTCCGCGTCTGCGTCCACCAAGGAGTACGGCCCGCCAGGTAGGAAGGCGAGGGACTCGCCGCCGCCGGCCACGCGTACCGGGTCGGTGGAGCCGAGCAGCATGTCCGGCCGTTCGTTGAGGAGGATGACGTCCACGTCGCCGAAGGAGTGGACCTCGCCCGAGACGTCCTTGAGCGCGCCGTGCTTCTCCACGCCATTGCGGACGACGAGCGCGCCGATGCCCAGGCGCGTGAGCCCCGAGGCGTCGCCCGCCTGGAGCGCGGCCATGACGCCGTCGAGCCCGCGGATGGCCTCGGGCGGCACGAGCGGAATCGCGTCGCGCACGGCCCACGGCACGTCGAGCAGCGGCTGGAGCGGTTCGTCGCGCGTCCAACCCCAGTCCTCGCGCGCGAAAGAACGCTCGGGGAAAAAGAGGGTGCGCGTGCCCTGTGCATGGGCATTGAGGAAGTCCGCCGCGTCCTGCCAGTACTGCGGCACCGCCTCGTACGCCCCGCGCGGCAAGAGCCGGCCCGTGAACGCCGGGCTTGCCGATGCCCCCACCACCAGCGCCACGGCCACCAGCGCCGTCGCGCGTTGCCCAGAGTTGCGCTGGCGGCTTAGCGCCGCCCAGGCAAAGCCGATGCCGAGCGCGAGCGGCAGGCGCACGAGCGGATCGAATTTGTGGACGTTGCGCAGCGCCGCGCCGGAGCCGTCGAGGAAATCGAGGTAGCCCGCGTAGTGGCAGCCGAGGACCGCGACGCCCACAAGGAGCATCGCGGTCCACACACGCGGGGCCTTGGTGAGTCCCGCCAGGCCCACCGCGGCGACGAGCGCCGTGACGAGAACGAAGAAAGGCTCGGTGGCCAGCAACGTGCCGGCGAGGCGTTCATTGTCGACGAAGGGCGACCAGCTCGTGGTGCCCCGCAGGATCTCCGCGAGGTTGAGCCAGCGCGTCGTGACGAACGAAGACTCGATGTAGTCCGTAAACGGCGGCGCGTAGCGGCCCAGGATGAGAAGCGGACCGATCCACCACACGCTCACCAGCGCGCAGCCGGCGAGCCACGGCAGCAGCGCCCGGCGGTGATAGACAAGCGCCACAAGGGCGGCCGGGACGCAGGCCGCGAGCGTCGCCGTCGCGTTGACCGCGCCCATGCAGGCAACCGGCAGCGTCGCCGCGGCCGCCGTGCGCCAGGCGCTCGACCGCGTCCCGTCGGCCCGCGGAAGGAAGGGGAGCACGACCCACGGCGCGAGCATGACCGGCCACGTCTCCGAGGAAATCGCCGTGAGCGTGGTGAGCGTGCGCGGCGAGAGCGCAAACGCCGCGGCTGCGAGGCAGGCCGGCGCCGTGGCGAGGCCTACGCGCCGGGCGAGTGCGAGCGTTCCTGAAAAGCCCACGCCGAGCACGAGGGTCCACCAGGCGCGCTGCGCGACCCAGTCGGGGAGGGCATCGGAAAGCGCGAAGAACGCGCCTTGGGGAAAGAGGTAGCCGTAGGCCTGGTTTTGGAGCTGGCCCAGGGTGAAGGAGTCCGTCCACGCGTGCGCGGCGCCGGCGAGGAAGCCGGCGGGATCGACGGCGAGATCGTGCTTCGTATCGGCCGCGACGCGGCCCCACGGCTGCGTGAAGGCGAGGAGGGCGGCGAAAAGCCACCCGGCCGCATGCGCCGCCCAGGGGCGCGCGAAAAGCTGGGCCAAGCTAGTTGCGGGAGCCGTATTCCGGGCCGCCGAGCAAAGCATCATCCGCAGAGACCGCCGCCGAGGACGGGACGGTGTCTTGTCCGCTGAACTGGGCAATGCCCACGATGGCGACGACGCCGAGCGCGATGCCGACCACCGCGGAGCCCACGGCCGGGCCGAGGGTGCGCTTTGTCATGGAGTCGGATTCAAGTGCCATAAGGCCACATCCTAGCAGCCTGCTCACGCAGGTCCGCCGATTATTCGGCGGTGTCGGTGTAGTTCGCGTCGTTCGGGTCGTCCGGCTCCGGCGGGACAACGAGGACGGGACGGCCCGCGGTGCGCACGAGCTGGTCCGCGGTCGACGCGTTCCACCACGCCTTAAAGCCGGTGAGCGCGCGGGTGCCGGTGACGATGACGTCGACGTCGAGCTCCTCGGCGGCATCGGCAAGCGCCTCCGCGGTGGTGGTGACGACCTCGACGAGGTGCGCGCGGCCCGCCAGGCCGAGCTTCTCCGCGACGGCGACGCCCTTGCGGCACACGGCCATGGCCTCCTCGTAGGCTGGGTCTTCTTCCTGCGCCGCGTCATCGAGCGCATACGTGGACTGGTGCAAGCCCGTGCGGCCCAGGGCGCGGGCTGCCTGGCGCGCGGCGGGCTCCCACGCGGTGAGGATCTCCACGATGCCCGGGCGCAGCAGCTGTGCCGCATACTCGATGGCGCGGTCCGCCCGCTCGGAGCCGTCGTACGCAATCAACATGGTTTGACCGTTCATGGTCCCCCAGCCTAGCGCCCCACGCGCGCCAAGAAGGACCTTATGCATGCGAGATTTTCACTCATACGCCATACTGAGAAAATAATGAAGAAAATTCTCGCGCTCGCCGTCGTCGCGTCCGCGGCGGCGCTCGCAGCCTGCGACCCGCCAGGCGAAAAGCCCTCGCCCGCCTCCCTCGAGTCCGTGAGTGCGGGAGTTCTGGCGAGCCCGTCACCGGCGCCGACGTCCGCGCCTTCTTCTGCCGCCCCGTCCGACCCGGCGCCAGCGGCTCCGGACGTTCCCGCTGCGAACCCGCTCGTCCCACCGGAGCAGCGCCGCGCGGCGGCGGCCTCACTGCTCATGCCTGCCGTGGTCAACTACGACGACGCGCTGGCTAAGCTGCAGGCCGGTGTGGGCGGCATCTTTATCGTGAGCTGGGCTGACCCGGGGCTGCTCACGCAGCCAGGCCGTGACCTGCACGCGCTGCGGGAGGCTGTGGGCCGTGACTTTGAGATCTCCATCGACTTCGAGGGCGGCCGCGTTCAGCGCTTCTCGGAGGTTCTCGGGTCCTACCCGTCGGCGCAGCAGATGGCGCAAGGCACACCCGAACAGGTCGAGGGCACCGCGTTCCAGATTGGCCAGACGCTCGCTGCGTACGGCATCACGCTGGACTTCGCTCCCGTGCTCGACGTGGGCGGCGCGGATCTCGACGTGGTAGGTGACCGTGCGTATTCCACGCACCCCGTGCGCGCCGGCGAGTACGGCGCCGCGTTCGCGCGCGGCCTAGAAAACGCAGGCGTCGATGCCGTGTTTAAGCATTTTCCGGGCCACGGCCGCGCCTCCGGAGACACGCACCTGGGAGCTGCGGTGACGCCGCCGCTGCCGGAGATGGAGGCCTTTGACATCGTGCCGTGGGACGGCGCGCTGCCCGGCGAACCGCGCGCGGATGCGATGGTCGGACACATGGTCGTGCCGGGGCTGGGCAATGGCGTCACGCCGTCGAGTCTCAACCCCGCGGCGTATGAACTGCTGCGCACCCGCGAGCACTTTGGCGGCCGGATTTTCACCGATGACCTCACTGGTATGGCGGCGATTACCAGCCGGTATACCCCAGAGCAGGCCATCGTCACGGCGCTCGCCTCGGGCGCGGATGTGGCACTGTGGTCGACGGCCACGGATATCAACTTCATCATCGACCAGGTGGTCGGTGCGGTGGAGGTCGGTATCATTCCCGAGCAGCGCTTCGCGGATGCCGTCGCACATTCTGCGGCTGGACTCGCCCCGCGCTAACGTTTTCGCGCTTCAAACGATAACCTTAAGTGTTGTGAAGAAAGCAGTAGGAAAGCGCAAGTCTCAAGGGCTCATCATCACCCTCGCGGTGGTGCTGGGGTTTTTGGTGCTCGCCGGGGTCGCATACGCCCTCGATATCGCCCAGAACCAGGGTAAAGTTCCGCGCGCGACGAGCGTGGGCGGCGTCGACATCTCGTCCATGGAGCGCACTGCCGCGGTGGACAAGCTCCAGAAGGAGCTCGGCGGCATCGAGAATCAGGTCGTTACCGTGCGCGCGGGGGAGAAGCACAGCGAACTGCTGCCGTCTGCCTCCGGCCTCGCTATGAACTTCCAGAAAGCCGTGGACGGCATTCCTGACGCCTCGCTCAATCCGTTGACGCGCGTCGCGTCCTTCTTTATGGACCCGCGCGAGCAGCCCGTCGCCGTGGACGTCGATGACGCCGCGCTGAACAAGGAGCTCGAGCGTGTCAAGGGCGAGCTGTCCATCGCTCCCGTCGACGGCGCCTTGGCCATCGAGAACGCAGACTTCAAGGTCACAGACCCCAAGCTCGGCCAGACGGTCGACCCCGCTCAGCTTTCCGATGCCGTCCAAGCCGACTGGCTCGACCCCGCCGGCGTCGAGGTGGAACCGCAGGTCGTCGAACCCGCCATCAATGACCAGGTCATCGAGGACATGCAAAAGGGCGAGGCGAAGACCGCGCTCGATAAGAACCTCGTGGTCAAGGGGGACAAGGACGTCACGGCGACGCTCGACCGTGGCGCCATCGCGCAGTTCGTCTCGATTTCCTCAAAGGACGGAAAGCTCGTTCTCAATATCGACGACGCGAAGGCGCAGGAGCTGCTTGCTGCGCAGCTTGCGGATTCCGAGGTCCCCGGTGAGAGCGCCAAAGTGAGCTTCGCCGGCGGCGGCAAGTCCGTCACGCCGTCCCAGGACGGCAACGTCGTCAACTGGGAAGAGACCATGAAAGACTTCGACTCCCGCGTGCGCAGCGACGACAAACGTGAGTGGGAGGCGGCGTACAAGCCGGAGCCGGCCACGTTCACCACGGAAGAAGCCGAGGCCTCGACCTTCGACCAGGTCGTGAGCGAGTTCTCCACCGGCGGCTTCTCTGGCCCCTCGGGCGAGAACATCCGACTCGTCGCGCAGACCGTCAACGGCGCCGTGGTCAACCCGGACGAGACCTTCTCGCTCAACGGCTACACCGGTCCGCGCGGCACGGCGCAGGGGTACGTCGAGTCCGGCATCATCATCAACGGCCACTCAGGCACGGCCGTGGGCGGCGGCATCTCGCAGTTCGCGACGACGCTCTACAACGCGTCCTACTTCGCGGGCATGGAAGACGTCGCGCACACCGCGCACTCCTACTACATCTCCCGTTACCCGGCCGGCCGCGAGGCCACCGTCTACGAGGGCGCCATTGACCTGCAGTTCAAGAACACCTCGGACCACCCGGTGCGCATCGACACCTCCTTCGGTGGCGGCCAGATCACCGTCCGCTTCATGGGCGTGAAGACCGTCAACGTCGAGTCCGTGAACAACGGCCGCTGGGCCACGACGCAGCCCACTAGGATGACCGTCACCGATGACTGCTCGCCGTCCTCCGGCGCGCCGGGCTTTACCACCTCGGATACGCGCGTGATCAAGGACCTCTCCGGCAAGGAAATCTCCCGGGAGACCACCACCACGGTCTATGACCCGCAGCCTATCGTTACCTGCGGTTAAGCCACGACCCGGCCGATGCACACCGCGGTGAAGGACCCCGCGGACGTCGATCAGCTGGCCCAGCACCCAGTGAAGTTTGGTCGCGTCGCCGGCATCTTCGCAGCCCACCGCGGCACGCTGCTTGTGGTGGTAGCGCTCATCATTGCGACTTCTGGGCTGACCGTGGTGCAGCCTTTCTTGGTGCGCCGCACCGTGGACGAGGCCATTCCTGAGCACGACACCACGCTGCTTCTGTGGCTGGTGGGCGGCATGCTGGCCATCACCGTGGTCTCTCAGGCCATCGGCGTTATCCAGTCCTTTTTATCCGCGCGGGTGGGGCACACCATCATGCACGAGCTGCGCACGCAGGTCTTTGCTAACCTGCAGCGCCAGTCGCTGCAGTTCTTTACCAATAACCGCGGCGGCGAAATCCAGTCCCGCTTGACTAACGACATCGCGGCCATGCGCGGCATGGTGACCACCACGGCGACCTCTGTGGCCAGCAATCTCACCATGACGGTGGCCACGCTGGTGGCGATGGTCGCGCTCTCACCCACGCTCTCACTGTTGTCCCCTGGTGGTGCTGCCGCCCGCCGTGTGGCTCACCCGCCGCGCCGCCGTTCTGCGTTGCAGCCTCATGGAGAAAAACAGCCGCGCGCAGGCGACGTTGCAGCAGACCATTTCGGAAAACCTATCCGTGTCCGGCATGCGCCTGGCGGCAACGCTGGGCGCGCAGGAACGCGTCTATGACGGGTTTGAGAAGACCTCGCGCTCCCTGATCCGCCTGGAGCTCGAATCGCAGCTGGCCGGGCTCTGGCGCATGGCGCTGACCCAAATCATCTTCGGCGTGATGCCGGCGCTGATTTACCTGGTGGCTGGCCTGCGCCCGGGGATTACGATTGGCACGCTCATCGCCTTTTCCACCCTGCAGACTCAGATATTCCGCCCCATCACTGACCTGCTCAACGTGGGCGCGCAGTGGGTGGCGTCGATGGCGCTGTTCAGCCGCATCTTCGAGTACCTGGACCTGGAGCCCGAACTCACGGAAGCCACCGAGCCCGCGCAGCTTGCCGACGCCTCCCTCACCCTCCAGCACGTTTCCTACCGCTACCCAGGCACCGACACCGACGCGCTTTCCGACGTCTCCCTCACCATCCCCGCCCACACCACCACCGCCCTGGTTGGGCATACCGGTTCCGGCAAGTCCACGGTGGCCGCGCTTCTGGCGCGCTTGGCCGATCCGACTGAAGGCTCCGTCACCTTGGGCGGTGTCGACCTGCGTGATGTACCGGCGGAGCAGCGCGCTGAGGTCATCGGCGTGGTTTCCCAGGAAACCTACCTGATTCACGGCACGGTGCGGGAGAACCTCCTCTTTGCGCAGCCGGGTGCTAGCGAGGGAGAGATGTGGGCGGCGCTGCATGCCGCGCGCGTGGACGAGGTCATCGCCGCGCTTCCAGAAGGCTTGGACACAGTGGTGGGCTCGCGCGGCTACCGTTTCTCCGGCGGTGAGCAACAGCGCCTCTCGCTGGCCCGCACACTGCTGCGCCGCCCGCGGGTGCTCATCCTGGATGAGGCCACCTCGGCCCTTGACAACGAAACCGAACGCGCCATCCAGGAAACAGTCATTGGCGCGGACGCTACCCGCCTGGTCATTGCGCACCGCCTGTCCACCATCCGCGATGCCGACCAGGTCGTTGTCCTTGACGCCGGCCGCGTGGTCGAGCGCGGCACCCACGCCGAGCTGCTCGCTCGTGGTGGTGCCTACGCGGCGCTGCTTCGTGCTGCGTCCGCGGCTGACGCTTCGTAGAGGGCTGCTCCAGAGAATCTTAACGCTATTAACTTTCAGTCATGTGGCTTGTTGAAAGCTGAGTATCTGAATGGTTTTGGAATACCCCTGGGCCTTCTTGGTGATACTTCCTTTTGTCGGGCTGCTGAAGGCTCTGGATTATCTGCTGATATTGGCAGTATTAATGGTTGTTTTACTGCCGCAGGAGGGTACTCTCCGGAAAACCATTCCTCTGTGTGATGGTCGCTTGCTATGTGACGGGTGTAAAATCGAATAGGTTTACCCCCTCCAAGGGGTAATGAGTTCAATTTCACACAAAACTATATGACTTTTCAAAAACGGTTGTTGACCTGCGAAAAAGGTTTTCATGCTAGCGTGGATGAAGCGGAGCCTTGAGCGATCTGGCTGAATCTCCGGGGGGGGGGAGCTTTGGTCGGGGGCTTTGCCTCAGGTGCTGGGTGTAGGATCTAGTTATGTAATCCACAGGCCATCGTTAGTTAAGGCTAGGGCCTGCGCAGGCGTTTCCACCTGAAAACTGCTCTCGGCAGGCGAAAGAATCTTAGCAACGGGTCAGGTCATGGTGCGTGAACCGTGGGGAATGGATTGCACACAGCTAATGAGACGTGGTATCTCATTTCAGAACTCGTGTAAAGGACCAGTTTCCGTGAACAAGATCTCTCGTACCGCTCGTTCAGTTGCCTTCGCTGCTATCGCCGGACTCGCTTTGGGCGTTTCCGCTCCGGGTGCACTGGCCCAGGAGAACCCTGGCGCTGAGCAGGGGGCCGTGAACAAGGCAAACATCGATTTCACTAAGAAGGGCTCGATCACCCTCTACAAGAAGAAGGGCGCCGAAACCGCTAATCGGGCCACTGGTAAGGAAATGGCGGGCGTCCCGGGTGAGGCACTGTCTGGTGTGACCTACAAGATCACCAAGCTTAATTACGACCTGCAGAACGGTGATTGGGCGACGTTCCCGAAGACCGCTGCCGATGCCAAGGGCCACGAGACCGACACGACTGTTGAGGGGATCACTGGTGACGACGGCAAGGTGGCCTTCGAAAACTTGGACTTGGGTATCTACTTGGTAGAAGAGACGAAGGCTCCGGCCGGCATCGTTGCTGGCGCTCCGTTCATCGTGTCGGTGCCGATGGTCAATGAGGCTTCCGATGCGTGGAACTACGATGTCGTGGCCTACCCAAAGAACACCGAGACCAAGACCGAGAAGACCGTCAAGGACGCCGACAAGCACATCCAGGACGCATACACCTACACCATTAACGCCGACGCTCCGACTTTCGGCACAGATAAGACTCTGAAGAAGTTTGTCTTCTCTGACCAACTGGATGCTCGCTTGGAGTTCGACAAGGTTACTGAAGTTAAGGCCGGCGATGTCGTTCTGACAGAGGGCGACTACACCATCGACGCACCTGCTGCTGGCAACACCAACACTCTTACTGTGACCCTGACTGATCAGGGCTTGGCTAAGGTGGCCTCGGGTGCCAAGATGTCGCTAACCTTCGCCGTCAAGCGCAAGGAGGTCGGCGACACCACTGAATTGAAGAACCAGGGTACGGTCATCTTCAACAACCCGAACACCGACAAGGATGTCGAGAATAAGACTAATGAGGTCGTGACCTACCACGGCAAGCTGAAGGTGGTGAAGAAGGATGGCAAGGAAGCCGGCAAGGTCCTGCAGGGTGCGGAGTTCGAGCTCTACCGATGTGCCTCCGCGCAGGATAAGCTCGAGAACCCGCTGACGGTAAACGGTGTGGACAAGTGGACCACTGGTGAAGACGGCACTATTACCATCGACGGCCTGCATGTCACGGACTTCGCGGACAACGCACAGGTCACTGACGTGAAGAAGTTCTGTCTGAAGGAGACCAAGGCTCCGGCCGGCTATGCGCTGCCGGAGAAAAACATTACTGAGATTGACTTCACTCGCGACAACATCGCGAAGACTGGTGAGCTCAAAGGCGATGACAAAGTCACCCTCGTCTCTGAAATCGAAAATATCAAGCGCGACACCCCGAACCTGCCGATGACCGGTGGTGCCGGTGTGGGCATCCTGGCTGCTATTGGCGCAGCAATTGTTGCTGCTGGTGCTTGGTTCGCTCGTCGTACCGCGCGCAACTAATAGCCGGGCGTAGTTCCGGTGGCGCAGCCTGTCCATGATGGTCTGCGCTGCGGGTCGGGTAATCAAAATATGGTGCTCGACCCAGTGAGGGGACTGGGCTAGGTATAGACTTCAGTCCCCTTCATTCTCTTTCGTTGTAATCCCGGTCGCGCTGCGCTAGCGCGTGGGGCATTGTTTTGGGTGGTGCGGGTCGTTGACTACGGTGGTAGGCCAAAATGCAGGTCGACGGCACAGGCGCCGTGGAGGCCTAGTCCTTCCGGCGGTAATCGTTGTCGTTGGGTTGTTAGTGATGCTGTACCCAGTGGTCTCGACCGCATGGAACAATTGGAACGCCTCAAGAGTGGCGCAGGAATATGCGCGACTGGATAAAGAGACACCGGTGCAGGTGCAGGATTCGGTTTGGGATGCTGCACATGCATACAACGAGGAGCATACGTCGGGCCCAATCTTGGATCCGTGGCTGAACCGTATCGGGGTAGACAATCCCGACTATGAGGCTTATTTGAAGCAGTTGGGCGAGAACGAAGCGATGGCTCGCCTCGTGTTTCCAGCAGTAGACGTTGATCTTCCGGTATTTCATGGCACCGCAGATAAGACACTGCAGCGTGGTCTGGGGCATTTGTATGGTTCTGACCTGCCGGTCGGTGGACCAGGAACCCATTCCGTCATTACGGGGCATACGGGTCTGGCAAATTCGACGATGTTTGATCACCTCGACTCTGCCACCGAGGGAGATGTGTTCTATATCCAGGTTGCTGGCCACAAATTGAAGTACGTCGTCGACAGCATTCAAGTGGTTCTGCCGAGTGAAGTTGATGGCCTACGGCCAGTCGCCGATCAGGATTACGTCACGCTGATTACGTGTACCCCATACGGGATCAACACTCATCGCTTGCTGGTGCGTGGCCATCAGGTTCCTATGGAGCCTGGGGAGGAGTCGGTGTTTGAAAACTCCCATGGTCCGGGCTGGCAATGGTGGATGTACGCGCTTTTGGCTGCAGTGATTGTCATTGGTTGCTGGCTGGTGTGGTGGCTGCGACGGCACCAGGCGGCTGTCGGAGCACAAGAAGTTATTAATGAAGAAAGTAGCGTGCGGGAGTAAGGCGATGCAGAGGTTGACAAGTACATGGTCGGCCCAAATGGCTGCCGTCGGAGTGGCGTGTGCAATTGCATTTGCTGGGCCGGGCATGGTTGCTGCGGGAGCGGTACAGGTTGCCGGGCAGCAGACTACTGGTGCGGAGCGCACCGTGGACTCGGATACGGTGACTGTTCGGCTCACGCAGGGCAATCCCGACGACGATGGGCAGGCACCCTCGGGGCAAGTCCAGGGAGTCACGATTCATCTAGCCCGGCTTGCCGGCCTAGATCCAAACAACGCTGACGATGCAGCACGCGTGCAAGACGCGAATCTGGACGAGATTCGTGAATGGCGTAGCGACGTGCACGTGGATCAGGTCACCGATGCCAATGGAGAGGTGACGTTCGATGGTCTAGCGGATGGCTTCTATGTGGTGACATCTTCGGCCCCGGATGATTCCTATCGGGAGATCAACCCGTTTGTGGTGGCGGTTCCGTTCCACACCGTGGTGGATAACCCGAATCCGGTACCAGGAGTAATCGTGGCTAAGACCCACAAACCGGGTGAAACGCCGACGCCAACCACGTCGTCATCTACTCCGAGCGCTCCGCCGTCACGCCCGAATACCCCGCAAACACCTCCGAACTATCCACCGACTAAACCAGGGAAGCCGCCTCACCAACCCGAGACAACGCCGTCGGCTACTCCAAGTGCCGGTAAGACCTCAACCCCAGCAGTGTCGTCGGGCAATGGTGGCTCATTGGCGATGACCGGTGCACAGGTACTCGGTGTCGTTGCCGCAGCGTTGGCGTTGATCGCCACTGGTTTCGTGATGATTGCCTTTAGCCGTAGGAAGAATTCAGAAAGCGAGGGACGCTAATGTCCTGGACAGATTCTCATCTGGTCGAGCCGGTAGCGTATCGCTGGCGCGTCGTAGGGGCGTTTGCTGCGGCGCTGGCCCTAGTTTTTAGCGTCGCTGCACCGGCTGCTCTTCCAGGTTTCGTTGGCGCTGTCGCCGAGGCACAAACCACAGCGTTGCGTGCCGAGCTTGATTCCTCAGACCAGCTGAGCATTCCCGCTGGCGACAGCGCTACATTTGAAGGCCATTTTGTCGATGGCGGAACGGTGGAAGAGCTGGAGTTCACTACCAAGGTTTCGCAGCTTGAATTCGAAGGCGCGGCATTCACGCTGACAATCGCCGGTGAGGAGATCCCCGTTCGCGAAGGCGACAATCTCGTTGTAGATACGACGAGCAATGCAGTGACTTTCCACGTCACCGGACTCAATGCCGATGTACCCGCAGGAGCAGCTTTTTCATTGAACACCCCGGCGGTCGCAGAGGAATCCGAGCTGAGCGGGATATCCGTCGATGCGTCTGGTTTAGTCGAGGAAAACGCTAGTACTTCTGTAAATGAAGATAGCGAAGCTTCGGAAGCGCCCGCGGAGGACGGCGAGTCGTTGGAGGTTTCTGACGTCGACGCGGCCCCAGCACGCCTGATGGCAGCACCGAACATTACTCCGTACGCTGCCGGTGACCACACCATCACAATCCAGAACGATGGATATGTGCTCAAGGGAAACCGCTATATTCCGAACTTCAAAATCCCAGCTACAGAGCTTCCGACAGGCAGAATGACCATCCCGGATGGCACGGTGGTTACTTTAAAGTCCAACGTCAATAGCTACCTTTCGACAGACCCTAACGATCTTACTGTCTATTACACCGGTGCTAATGGCGGCTGGTACGAGGCCAAGGCAACCTATAAGAAGATCAGTGCTAAGGAATACCACGTCACCCTCCCACAGATCGCTATTGGCGGTAACGCCCAGATTCAGTTCAAGGGTGTTCATCGTGGACCGGCTAATACGGTGTTTACGGCCTCTTT
The DNA here is from genome assembly GCF_001552965.1 of Corynebacterium sp. DNF00584. Classification (NCBI taxonomy): domain Bacteria; kingdom Bacillati; phylum Actinomycetota; class Actinomycetes; order Mycobacteriales; family Corynebacteriaceae; genus Corynebacterium; species Corynebacterium sp. DNF00584. The sequence goes on from NZ_KQ959744.1 coordinate 17,294, forward strand.
TACCGTGCCAGATCCGAAACAGTGTAAAGACGACACAACAGTCGAACGTAGACAACCAAAGCGTGAGCTGACTGCCGAGGAGTATACCGACGGTAGCCCAGTCTATGTCGTAACCAGTGAACCAAAGGATCTTCGCCGAGATACGTCTATCCTGAGCCGGCAAGTAAATCAAGGCCGAGACTTCCGGTCAGTGGGGGAAAAGACGCCTTGGGTTTACAATGCGCTGGCATTCAATACAAATGATAATTGGCTCTATGCCGTGAGCCAGAAACGTGGCCGGAACGGTGATCCGTGCTACCCTGCCGGAAACCTTCTTCAGATCAATCCCGCCACGGGTGAGGTGCATAATCTTGGTCCGATTCTCGCGCCAGGAAGCAGTGGCACGCCATTTGAGAGCGAAGGCGACCGAGACTTCCTTAACGCAGGCGTGTATACCAGCGAGGGGTTCTTCGTGGGTAACGCTTCGACGTCTGGTACGCGCCATCTCTACAAGATTGATCCTGACAAGCTAACTGCTGACCGCACATTGGGCAACGCGACGTCCTACGCCGAAGACTGGGCCGTGCTCCCCCAAGCCCAGAAATACATGTGGGGTTTCCAGAGTAAGGCAAAAGCGGGCGATAGGCTTATTCTTGAGCGCATCGATACACAGACCGGCGCAATCAAGACTTGGGATCTCACAGGGATCAAAACCCTGGATGGCCGTACGATCTCTAATCCATCGGCCTCTTGGGGCAAGGCGTGGACCTATTCCAACGGTAACCTCGGCTTTGGCTCAGGCAGCAAAGATGCAAACCAGCTGGGCTTCGAGCTAAAGATCACCAACCCCGATTCCGATAAGCCGACATTTGAGCTGGTTAACATTATGGATAACCTGCCGGCTTCTTTCAACACGGACGCCGCCTCCGACCTAGTGCCGCCACCGCCAGAGCTGCAATCAAATATTGCGGTGAAGAAGCAACGCTCGGAGACCAAGGTGGTAAACGGCGAGGTGCGTACTTTCTGGACCATCTCCGTGGAAAACACCACGGATAACACCAGTTCGGGTGGCACATTCTGGGAGTACCTACCAACGGATACTCACTATGGTGTGAACGCTTCCGGTCCCACTGCGAAATTCGAGGGATTTGGAGCAGGATCTACCCAGGTCAACGGTCGTGGGCCAGGACCTGACCAGATTGCGCCGGGAACTGGTATTTATGCAGGCATGATTGTCCCGTCCGGAGCGGACGGTGAGTCTCGATACATGATGGGCTATGTTGGTACTCTTCCAGGGCGCGCGAAGGTAGAGTATGTCGTCTCTGCGCCGGTGCGAACAGACGAATACGGGAACCTTAAGACGGTGTGTAGTCCGAACAAGGTTGCTTTTCAGGCTACAGACGGGGAGTCGAGCCCGGCTGAAGATGACAACGTCGCTACAGAAGCCTGCTTCAGCAAGGTTGCCGTCGACAGCACACCGCAACCTGTTCCTGGTGCAGCGAATGAATACACTGCGAAGTACAACGTCGTAGTTGAGACACCCGACGCGCCTGGGTTCGACACCAACGAAGTGATCTACGGCAAGCTCACGGACACCCCGAAGTTCGTTGGTGCTGCTACAGTTATTGGCGCCTCCGTCGTATTCAAGGACGAGTTCAACAAGACCAGCCAGCCGCGTGCGTACCAAGGTGCCGGCCCCTTTGAGCTCAACAAGAATGGCACTCCGAAGATCATTAAACCCAAGGGTGTTGACGGAAGCACTGGGCAGCACGTCTACGAGGTAACGGTGCGCTTCAAGCTGGATCGTTCGAAACTGGACAGCACCTCCGTCCCAGCCGGTTACCCGAGTCAACCTTCAGGAAACACCCGCTGCTACACCAAGGATGGCCTACATGAGCCAAAGTTTGGTCTCATGAACGAGGCAGAAATGGGCGGCTGGAAGGATACTGACTGTATCCCGCTGGAGACGGAAACGATGGACGTCCTGCTCGAAAAGGCGAGCTATAACCCGGACAACCCGGACGAGATCCAAACAGACGGGTTGCTTGGCGGCGCGCAGTTCACAGTCCACCGCGGTGACGCTGACGGAAACCTTAGGCTGAACGCAGATGGCAGCGTTAACACTGATGTTAACCCCGTGGTGAAGCAATCCACGACCACCACCACGGGCCGTGTGAAGCTCGAAGGCTTGGACGCCCCTGGCGTTTATTACCTCATCGAGACCAAGGCGCCGAACGGCTATAATCTGCTGCCCGCGCCGATCAAGTTCTCGACGGAGTGGGATCAGAATGGCAATGCAGTCATCAAGGTGCTCTCCGGAGGGACCGCGATCACCAGTAATAGGTGCGCTGAGTCTGACACCGCTGCCAACTGTGTGAAGAAGATCGGCGTCCTTCAGGTCGCTGACATCACCAAGGGTGCACTGCCCAAGACCGGTGGTGAGGGCGTAGGCCTGTGGGCGCTCGCGGGCGCCGCGATTGTCGCGGTCGGGTACCTTGCTTTGCGACGTCGCCCGGCGTAGAACCACCACTTGCGGCAACTTTTAGAAAAGGCCCGCTCTTCCAACCAGGGAAGGGCGGGCCTTATTGCATGCGCATTGTCGGTTAGGAGTCTTGCGGGTCGTCGTCAAGCGCGGCGTCCTTGGCGTTGCTGACATATTTGCGCCACCAGTAGATGAGCAGAAGCACGATGATGGCAGCGGCTGCCAGAATGGCCCACATCCACCACTGCCAGTGAGCGCCCGAGTTGTTGAATGCGGCCTCGTCTTCCGGTTCCATCGGCACACGGTGGCCTGTGACGAGCAAGCGGTGGGTATTTACGCCGTAGGGAGTGCAGGTAATGAGCGTAACGAGGTCCTGGCCTGGCTCACGGTGGAGCGAGCTGGTGTCTGTTGGCTCGACGACCCGAATATCGTGTACGTCGTATTTGAGCTTCTCGCCGCCGGCGGCGATGTAGAAAGCATCGCCCTTCTTGACCTTGGTGAGGTTGTCCCACAGCGTGGCATTTTGTAGGCCAGTGTGGGCGGAAAGTGCTGCGTGCCGACCCGCGCCATCACCTACGCCGCCGACAGGTAGGTCCGTGCCATAGAGGTGGCCAGCGCCGCGGGAGAGTGCTTTTTCTGAGGTGCCGTGATAAATGGGCAGATCGGAATCGATGGAGGGGATAACAATGCGGCCCATGGCATCGGTCTCCGACAGCACAGACAGGTATTGGCGGTAGCGCTGGTACTCGGGAGAGCTCTCGTCATCGGTGGTGGTCCAAGCGTCTTCCACACTGATGTGGCCCAGCTGGGCGTTGTAGGCCTGTGCCTCCTCCCAGGCGGTGTGCAGTACTTCTGGCGGGGCTTGCTTCTCCAGCTTGGCGTATTCCTCTGCGGCACGCGATTGGTTAAAGTTATTCCACTGCGTGGCCACCACGGGGTAGAGCAAGACACCGAGGCCGACGAGGATCAGAATTAACGCAATGATGGCGTTGCGGTTGACGCCTTTCTTCTTGGGTGCGTCGCTGATTTCCGCTGGTTCGTGCTTGCCCATTGTGTCCTGCCTGTGTGGGGTCTGTTACCGCATGCCCTGGTATTGACGTGGGGGTAGTTTTGAATCTCGGACTAGGGACGATGTAGCTCTGAGAGAAAACGTGTCTGTCTAGTCGCCGATAACGAAGCACAGGGCTTCATACCGATTCAGAGTGGTCTCGTCGATGGCCAAGATTTGATCAACCGCGCGCTGTTCGCGGAGCTCATCGATTGTGCGGGGCGCAAGCTCTCGAAGTACATGCTCACGCTCAGCGCGAAGCTCCGCTGTGGTTTTGGGCGTGAAGATAGGGGCTGTCATGATCCATCCTGGAGGTATGAAATTAGTCCATGAAATGGGGAAATGTGGAGCCGACGACGGGAATCGAACCCGCGCTAGCAGCTTGGGAAGCTGCAGTTCTACCATTAAACTACGTCGGCACTGCTGCTAGAAGTTAGCAACTCAGACAGTCTAGCACCGCCCTCGCCGCGACAGGGAAAGGCACCGCGTAAGATGTAGGACGTGCTTCTTTCAGATCGTGACATCCGTGCCGCCCTAGACTCCGAGTCCCTCGTCATCGAGCCGTACGACCCGGAGATGGTCCAGCCGTCCTCCGTCGACGTGCGCCTAGACAAGTTCTTCCGAGTGTTCAATAACTCGCGCTACACGCACATCGATCCCAAAGAAGAAATGCCGGACCTCACGAGTCTCGTGGAGGTCGAGGACGGCCAGTCCTTCATCCTGCACCCGGGCGAGTTCGTGCTCGGCGCGACGTACGAAAAATTCACGCTGCCGGCGGACCTCGCGGGTCGCCTCGAGGGTAAGTCCTCGCTGGGCCGCTTGGGGCTGCTCACGCACTCCACGGCGGGCTTTATCGACCCGGGGTTCTCGGGCCATATCACGCTCGAGCTGTCGAACACCGCAAACCTGCCCATCGCCCTGTGGCCCGGTATGAAGGTGGGCCAGCTGGCCATCTTCAAGATGTCTTCGCCGGCCGAGAACCCGTACGGCACCGGCAAGCTTGGCTCGAAGTACCAGGGGCAGCGCGGTCCCACGCCGTCGAAGTCTTACCTCAACTTCCGTTAAGTCTTAAGCTGAACGTCGCCCTTTGTTTACCAGCCGCTCGTAGGATTGCCCTTTATGCGAATGACTGTGATCGGAACTGGATATTTGGGTGCCACGCACGCGGCGTGCATGGCGGAGCTGGGCCACGAGGTTCTGGGCGTCGACGTGGACGCGGCCAAGATTGAGGCGCTCCAAGCTGGGAAGGTTCCTTTCTTCGAGCCGGGGCTGCCGGAGGTCCTCGAGCGCAATATTGAGGCCGGTCGACTGTCGTTTACCACGGAGTACACAGAGGCCGCCGAGTTCGCGAAGGTTCACTTCTTGGGCGTGGGCACGCCCCAGCGTCATGGTTCGTACGCAGCGGATATGACCTACGTCAAGGCTGTCATCACGGACCTCGTGCCGAAGCTTACGGGCGAGAATCTCATCCTTGGCAAGTCCACCGTTCCCGTCGGCACCGCCGCGGAATTACAAGACATGGCCAACGAGCTCGCGCCCGCGGGCACCACGGTAGAGATTGCCTGGAACCCAGAGTTTCTGCGCGAGGGTTACGCGGTCAAGGACACCATTACTCCGGATCGCATCGTCCTCGGCGTCCAGGATGGCGGCCGTGCCGAAGAAGTCGCTCGCGAGATCTACGCCCAGCCGCTCGCTGGCGGCACGCCGTTCATCACCACGGACCTGCAGACCGCCGAGCTGGTCAAGGTCTCCGCCAACGCCTTCCTGGCCACCAAGATTTCCTTCATCAACGCCGTGTCTGAAATCTGCGAGATTGCAGGTGCGGACGTGACACAGCTTGCCGATGCCATCGGGTACGACGATCGCATTGGCCGCAAGTTCCTCGGGGCTGGGCTTGGCTTCGGTGGCGGTTGCCTGCCCAAGGATATTCGTGCGTTCATGGCACGTGCGGGTGAGCTCGGCGCGGACCAGGCTCTCACGTTCCTCCGCGAGGTCGACGCCATCAATATGCGCCGCCGCGACCGCGTGGTGGACCTAGCCAAGGCATCTTTCGCCGGCGCGCTGCTCGGCCACCGCGTGACGGTGCTGGGCTGCGCGTTTAAGCCAAATTCGGACGACGTGCGCGACTCGCCGGCGCTGTCCGTGGCCGGTTCGCTCTCGCTGGCAGGCGCGGCCGTGACGGTTTACGACCCGGAGGGCATGGCGAATGCGAAGAAGGTCTTCCCCACGCTCAACTACGCGCCTGATTGCGAGTCCGCGCTGCGCGACGCGGAGCTGGTCATCCTCGCCACGGAGTGGAAGGAATTCAAGGAGCTCGACCCGGCGGCTGCGGGCGAGCTGGTGAGCCGCCGCCACATTATCGACGGCCGCAACGTCCTCGACGTCGAGGCATGGCAGACTGCTGGCTGGACGCTCGACGCGCTCGGCCGCTCGCTTTAGGGCTCCCAGCTTTGGGTTTATGGCGCCTCGGCGTCGAAAATCTCGTGTGAGGCGCCATAAATCCAAAGCTAGCGCGGTGCGGATTCGGAAACGACCTGGAGAGCGCGACGTTCGGGGACCGTGAGTGCTGCGATGATCGTGGCGAGCGGCACGGCGATAGTGAGCGCCGCGGCGCCGATGCCGGAGCGCAGGAGCTCGGTGGACACGAGATCGGAGACGAGGATCTGGCCGGCGGGACGCTTCGCCGCAGTGATGAGGATGAGCAGGGGGAGTGCGGCGCCCGTATAGGTGAGCACGAGGGTGTAGACCATCGAGGCGATGTGGTCGCGGCCGACTTTCATCGCGGAGACGAAGAGGGAACCAGCGCGGGCTTCGGGCTCGGCGGCGGCGAGCTCCGTGACGGTCGACGCTTGGGCGATGGCCGCGTCGTTGAGGCTGCCCAGTGCGCCGATGATGAACCCGGCCATGAGCACGCCGATGACGGAGACGCCGGGCAGGTAGAGGACGAGCTTGAGGTTATCTTCGGAGCTCAGTCCTTGCAGGTGCGTCGTGTCGATCATCGCCCAAGCGAGGAGCGCGGTGACGCCTAGGGCGAGGAGTGAGCCGCCCATCGCGGCCGCGGCCTTCCAGTTCACGCCGTGGACCATGGGCACGGCGATGAGCACGATGATGGAGCAGGCAAGCAGCGTGACCACGATCGGATTGTGACCTTGGAGGAGCGCGGGGAGCAGGAAGAGGAAGACGACCGCGAGCGAATAGGCGAGCCCGAGGAGCGCGCGCAGGCCCTGCCACGCGCCGAAGCCCACGATGATGATCGCGACGATAGCCGCCCAGATCCACAGCTCGCCGCCGCGTTTATAGTCGGCGAAGGAATAGGTAAGCGAGCCGTCGGGATTGGTGGCCTCGGCAAGCAGGACTTCTTGGTCGACCTCAAGCGTTGGGTCGCCGGCCACGCCGTGGAAGACGAGCTGCGTCTGCTTGCCTTCGTTGGTGCCACTCGTGAGATCGAGCAGCGCGCGCGTACAGGACGTGTCCTCCTCGAACGCGGGGCGCAGCGGCGGCTCGTCAAACGCCGTGCCCGTGAGCGGCGAGGCGCACAGGTGATGGTCGACCGTCGTGACGCGCGCCGTAATCTGTGGCTGATTGAGCGCGTAGGTTCGAGTGAACTCGGGGCTGAACATCGGGGTGCCCGAAGGCCACTGCCACGCGAGCCCGATCGCGGTGAGGAGGAAAGCGAAAAGCAGCGCACCGGCCAGGCCGACGCGCCATGGGTTGCGGCCGGTGACCGGTGCGGAATGTCGAGACATGTTCACTATTGTGAACTATCTCCAGCAATAGCGGAAATCGTTACTGTTTGTAGCTCACGAGGAAGTTGCCGAGGCGCTCGATGGCATTCTCGATCTGCGAGGCCCACGGCAGCATGACGATGCGGAAATGATCCGGGTTCGGCCAGTTGAAGCCCGTACCTTGAACCATGAGAATCTTTTCCGCGCGCAGGATGTCGAGCATGAGTTTCGTGTCATCGTGAATGTCGTAGACGTTGGGATCCAAGCGCGGGAACGCGTAGAGCGCGCCCATCGGCTTCACACAGCTGACACCCGGAATCTTGTTGAGACCCTCGTACGTGACGTTGCGCTGCTCGAGCAGGCGGCCGCCCTGGCCGGTGAGCTCGTAGATGGACTGGCGCCCACCGAGCGCGACCTGGATGGCGTGCTGGCCCGGAACGTTGGCACACAGGCGAGTGCCTGCGAGAAGATCGAGGCCCTCGATAAAGCCGTGAGCGTACTTCTTCGGACCCGTGACGACCATCCAGCCAGCGCGGTAACCGGCGACGCGGTAGGCCTTGGACAGGCCGTTGTACGTGATGGTGAGCAGATCCGGGGCGAGCGAGGCGATCGAGATGTGTTTCGCACCGTCGTAGAGGATGCGGTCGTAGATCTCGTCGGCAAGGATGAGCAGGTCGTGCTCGCGCGCGATGTCGACGATGCCCTGGAGGATTTCGCGGGAGTACACCGCGCCCGTCGGGTTATTCGGATTGATGACGACGATGGCCTTGGTCTTCTCCGTCACCTTGGAGCGGATATCCTCGAGCGAGGGGTTCCAGTCGTCTTCTTCGTCGCAGAGGTAGTGCACCGGGGTGCCGCCCGCGAGCGAGGTCGCCGCCGTCCACAGTGGATAGTCCGGCATGGGGATGAGGACCTCGTCGCCATTGTTGAGCAGCGCCTGCGTCGTCATGGAAATGAGCTCGGAGACGCCGTTGCCCACGTAGACATCATTGATGTCGAAGGGCGGGAAATTCTCCAGCTCATAGCGCGTCACAATCGCACGGCGCGCCGGGATAATGCCCTTGGACGTGGAATAACCCTGGGACGTGGGCAGCGCCGCAATCATGTCTCGCATGATGACGTCCGGCGCGTCGAAGCCAAAGATGGCTGGGTTACCGGTGTTGAGCTTCAGAATGGAATGGCCGTCGAGCTCCATGCGCTCGGCCTCGGCGGTCACCGGGCCGCGGATGTCGTATGCGACGCCCTTGAGCTTGTCTGCCTGATCGAAAATGCGAGTCATGCCGCCTAAGTCTATACCCCGACTAGGCTACTTTTCGTTCCACTGATTGAATTTCTTCTTTGCGAAATTCATGGCCTCGCCCGTGAGCTCGCTTGCCTGCTGGCGGCGCTGCGCCCACATCTGGGATTCGATGGCTTTCTGCTCTGCGCGCTGTGCCGCCGTGGCCTGCTGGATTTCCCGCATGCGTTGGCGCTCCATTTGCCGGGCGCTGGGCGTGCTCCAGTTTTCCGGACCCACTTTCGCGACGTAGAGGAGGATCCACAGCACCGGTACCAGTGCTAAGAGGGTGACCACCCCAACGGCCGCCCCCGCACCCGTGCCCGCAACGCCGACGGAGATGGCGGCCACGTTGAGGCCGATCGTGCCGATGAGCGCCGTGGCCAGACGCGGCTTGCGCGCCGCAGCTCGTGCACGCTCCAGATCGCCCTGCGAGTAGACCTTGAGCTCCTGCGTGCCACGCGCCGGGATATCGGCAAAGAGCGGCACGAGATCGCGGCGCGTGGCCGCGCGCATGATGTCATCCGAGCGCTGTTCGAACTCGTCCATGGTGATGCGTCCCTCGCCCACGGCGCGGGCGAGTTGATTCATGGCGTCGGTGCGCTCGGCATCAGAAAGCCGCAGCGAATTATCAAACGGGGAGGCTCCAAAGCTAGTCACGCTGTCTATATTAGGTGTTTGAATCCTTACGGAGCTCGTCCTTGACTGCTTGTTCTCTCTCAGCGTGCTCCGCTTCTTCCCTGGACTCGGCCGTGGAGTCCTCGTCTTCTTTTTGCTTCTCCTCCGCGTTCGGGTCATTGCTGCGCACCAGAGAACTCAGCAGCGGGAAGATCACGACGGTGAGCGCGCCGCCGGCGATGAAGATGGACGCGTGTTCGTCATCCATGATGCCGGAGGCCACCGCCACCGTGGTCACGGCGACGATGATCGGCAGACCCGTCGCGGCATAAAGTGCGACTTGCAGGCGCTCACGCGTGGTTTCGATTTCGGAGCCAGTGTGGTGAACATTCTCGCGCAGGAAGACTGGCAGGCCGCGCGTGAACAGGATGAGCAGCGGGATGCCGATGACCTGGAGCGGTTTGTCTGCGATGACCTTCCAGTCGATGGACATGCCGGAGACCACGAAGAAGACCGGGATGAGCATGGAGTAGCACAGCACGTTGAGACGGTTTTCCAGACCCTTGTGGAACTCGTCCGGCACCACGCGGTTCAGGATAATGCCAGCCGCGAACGCGCCCAGAACGATGTCGAGCTCAAAGACCGCCGTGACCGCCATGAGGATGGCCAGGATAAGCACGATAAGGCGCAGGATGGTTTGGTTCGTCGCGCCCGCACCGGCGATAAACGCCCGCTTCACCCAGGGCGCGAGCTTTCCGATGGCCTGGGGCGCGACCGCCACAAAGACCGCAATGCCCAAGAAGGCCAGGAGGATGAGCGCCGTGAGCCACGTGGCGCGGGTACCCAGCAATAGCGCCATCGCGGTAATCGGTGCGAGCTCACCAACGGCGCCGTGGATCATCACGGAGTCGCCCACGCGCGTGCCGATGAGCTTGTCCTGCTTGAGCATCGGCGTAATCGTGCCCAGCGCCGTCGAGGTCACGGCGATGCCCATGACGATGGCGAGTGGAATCGTATCCACCAGGAAGTACGCGCCCGCGATACACGCGATAATACACATCAGCCACGTCGTAAACGCGGTCTTCGCTTGCTTGGATTTCAGCGTGCCGAGGTCAATCTCGAAGCCGGCGAGGAGGAACAGCGCGCCCACGCCAATTTCCTTGAGCATGCCGATGCCCGGATCCTCGTGCGCCAGATCCAGGATCGACGGGCCGATGATCATGCCGAAAATGATGAGCAGTGCCACCGACGGCAGCCGGTTGCGCAGCATGGCGGCCACAATCGGGGCAAGCAAGGCTACCGCCATGATCCACGCGAAGGAGACCAGGGACGGTGTGTAGTCGGTAGAGCCAGCCGCGAGGACAACAACATCTGCGGCGAGAGTGTGAGTCATGCGATTAGAGTACTTTCCTCCCGCGCCGTGTGCCTACTCTCGGCGCTGCTCCGTGGCCCAACCGTTATCGATTCCCCACACCCCGCCACGAGTGTGCCATCTCACCTGCTGCCAGAGAATTATCAGGAACTGCCAGAAAGCGCGCAGGCGCTCGTACGGCCTGTGCAAGGTGCGCGCCCCATAATGAGTTCATGCGTTTGAGAGGCGCATACCTGAGAGAGATAGAGAGATAGCCCCGGGTCCCGGGGTGGCGACGTGAGACACCGCCAATGGGACACCTCCTAAGAGAGATAGAGTTGCCTCGAGCCCCGGCCTTTCGGTCGGGGCTCGAGGCGTTCTCTTTGCCCGCGTGCGCCTAGGACGCACCGCCGAGCACTGCATTATCGGGTGCGTTAGTGACAAATTTCCCGCGATGTTCGCGCCAATCTCGTCCGCGAGAACGTGCGCATGCGAGGCGCCCATGCCCGGGGCCGCACCAGTGATGAAAACTACTTTGCCGTGAACTCGATTACTCATGCCGCCCACGGGACGCGTGGACGCTGCAGCGTTCCTGTCGAAAATCTCGTTTCAGCTCGAGGCGCGGAGCGCTTTTGGGCAGCAACAAAAAAGTTCCTTGTGAAAATCGCTCAAATTTTTCGATCTGAGAAGCGATTTTCGCAAGGAACTGAACTAGCTGGACTTAGCGCATGTTGAGGAACCAGTACGCGCCGCCGCCCAGAGCGGCCAGGACAGCGACAATCGCAGCAATGATGCCGCCGATGAGCCCGCCGTCCTTGCTCGAACCCTTATCCGTAGCAGCACCCGGCGTCGCCACAGTCTTCGTGACCGTGACCGGTGCTGCGACCTTCGTGACAGTCGCGGTTTCAGTGACCGTCGTCGGAGTGGCCACAGTCGTCGGGACAGCGACGGTCTTCGTGGTGGTTGCGGTTGTAGTCTCGGTGGCTGTAGCAGGCTCGCGGCTGATGACCGTGGTGGTGACCGGTGCGGGTTTCACGGTGACGGTCGTCGTAGCGGTAACAGTCGGAAGCTCCGGCGTCGGGTCTGCGGGGATCGGCTCGCCGTCCTTGACAAGAGTGGGAATGGGAGCGAGAGTCCTAATTCCCGAAACGGTGTCTCGAGTTCCGTCGGTGTAGATGATTGTTGCGGTGAAAGGCACGCTGAATTCAGCAGGGTAAATGGGCTCTGGGTTGATTGAGGCTTTTGCAAAACTTGGAAGGAAGCTATTTCCTGCGAGGTTGATTGGGTACGGACTTTCTCCGAATTCAACATTTACACGTGAAATGTAGTCGTTGCTTGGGAGACCATCCAGAAGGATGACTCCCGATTCTGCGGAGCCAACCTCAGCCGGGAAGGGGTTGAAAGGTTGCGGGTCGTAGGCTTCGGCGAAAGTGAGGGGCGCAGCGGTTGCGGCCTGGGGGACGACCACGAGCGCGCCGGAGAGCGCGAGGGCCGAGAGAAGAGTTCCAATCTTGCGCACGGGCAAAGACTCCTTGAGTTAAGAGTGGCGGACGTGGGAGCAATGAAAGAGGAACAAATTTTCGGGATGGCGCATTCGGGGGTTGAAACATTAAAAACCCCTGATTTACTGCTAAGAACCAGGAGATCAGGGGCGGCAGCACGAGTCTCGGGGAGGAGGTTAGTCCTCCGCGAACTGGGCCTGGTTGAGACGCCAGTACGCGCCGTGGGCCTCCAGCAGTGAAGCGTGGGTGCCTTGCTCCACGATGTCGCCGTCTTCCATGACGAGGATGAGGTCCGCGTCACGGATGGTGGACAGGCGGTGGGCGATGACGAAGGACGTGCGGTCGGCGCGCAGGGCGTTCATGGCGTCCTGGACGAGGACCTCGGTGCGGGTGTCGACGGAGGAGGTGGCTTCGTCGAGGATGAGCAGCGCCGGTTGGGCGAGGAAAGCGCGCGCGATGGTGATGAGCTGGCGCTCGCCAGCGGAGACGGATCCGCCGTCCTGGTCGATGACCGTGTCGTAGCCGTCGGGGAGGGAGTGCACAAAGCGGTCGACGTACGTGGCCTTCGCGGCGGCGATGACCTCCTCGTCCGTGGCGTCGAGGCGGCCGTAGCGGATGTTATCCATGATGGTGCCCTTAAAGAGCACGGCATCCTGGAGCACCATGCCCACCTGGGAGCGCAGCTCAGCGCGCGAGAGCGAAGCCGTGGAGACACCGTCGAGGCGAATTTCACCCGAGTCGATCTCGTAGAAACGCATGAGCAGGTTGACCAGCGTGGTCTTACCGGCACCGGTGGGGCCGACGATGGCGGCGGTCTGGCCGGGCTCGACGCGCAGGGACAGGTCCTTAATCAAGGGTTTCTCCGGATCGTAGGAGAATGCCACATGATCGAACTCAACGAGGCCGCGGGCGCGGCCGGGGTGGGAGGAGGGGGCATCGGGAAGCTGTTCCTCGGCGTCGAGGAACTCGAAGACGCGCTCGGCGGAGGCGACGCCGGACTGGACCTGCTGGGCCATGCCGCCCAGCTGGCCGAGCGGCTGGTTGAACTCGCGGGAGTACTGGATAAACGCCTGGGCATCGCCCAATGTCATCTGGCCGTGGGCCACGCGCAGGCCGCCGAGGACGGCGATGGCGACGTAGGACAGGTACGAGATGAACTGCATGATCGGCATCATGATGCCGGAGAGGAACTGGGCGAGGGACGCGGAGCGGAAGAGCTCCTCGTTGCGCTCGTCGAACTCGGCGGTCATGGCCTTGGTGCGACCGAAGACCTGGGCAAGCTCGTGGCCGGAGAAGGCCTCCTCGACCTGGCCATTGAGCAGGCCCGTGGACTTCCATTGCGTCTTGAATTGCTTCTGGGAGCGGGTGCCGATGACGCCGATGACGATGCCGGTGAGCGGCAGCGAGAGCAGCGCGATGAGTGCGAGGCGCCAGGAGACGTTGAACATCATGACGGTAATGCCCACCACGAGCAGGACGTTGTAGAACATCTGGCTGATCGCCTGTTGGAGGGCCTGCTGCACGTTATCCACGTCGTTGGTAGTGCGCGAGAGGAGGTCGCCGCGCTGGTTGGTGTCGAAGTAGTTCAGCGGCAGGCGGTTGACCTTGGCCTCGACCTGCTGGCGCAGATCGTAGACGACGCCCATGACCAGCTTGTTGAGCCATAAGCCCTGCCAGAGCTGGAAGAGCGAGGACACCACGTACATGAGGATGACGAGGATGATGATCTGGCCCAGGCGCGTGAAGTCGATTCCGCTGCCAGGGTGGAGCTCCATGCCCGACGCCATGTCCGCGAACTGGTCCTGGCCAGCAGCGCGCAGGCCCGCGACGGCTTCTTCCTTGGTGGTGCCGGCGGGCAGCATGCGCGAGACGACGCCGGAGAAAATGACGTCCGTGGCCTTACCCATGATCTTCGGGGCGACGACGGCGAGGACAACGCAGACCACGTTGAAGAGGCCGATGACCGCGAGCGCCGCCTTGTGCCCGCCGAGCAGGCCAATGAGGCGCTTGGCCGAGGGCCAGAAGTTCTTCGCGGTGCGCGGGGCGGAGCCGGACCAATCGTCGCCAGCGGTGGCGGCTTCGAGCTCGTGGAGCTCCTGCTCGGAGAGTTCTTGAGTCTTTTTAGCCATGGTTTATGCCTCCACCGTCGCTTGGGATTCGACGATCTCGCGGTACGTCGGGGATGTCTCGAGCAGCTGCGCATGGGTGCCCTTGGCCACCACGCGGCCGGCCTCCATGACAAGAATCTGGTCCGCGTTCTCGATGGAGCTCACGCGCTGCGCGACGATGATGGTCGTGGCGTCGGCGGTATAGGAGCGCATGGCCTCGCGGACTTTCGCGTCCGTGATGACGTCGAGCGCGGAGAAAGAGTCATCGAAGAGATAGACCTTCGGTTTTGCGACGAGCATGCGCGCGATGGACAGGCGCTGGCGCTGGCCACCGGAGACGTTCGTGCCGCCCTGCGCGATGGGCATGTCGAGGTCCGTCACGAAGTTCGCCTGCGCGACTTTAAGGGCGTCCCACAGCTCCTCGTCCGTCGCGTCGGGTGCGCCGGTGCGTAGGTTGGAGGCCACGGTGCCGCTAAACAGGTAGGGTTTTTGCGGGACGAGGGCCACGCGCTTGACGATGCCCTCTCGCGCCAGGTCGCTCGTTGCCACACCGTCGATCCGGACCTGGCCCTGCGTGGGCAGGTAGAGACGCGGAATGAGGGAGAGCAGCGTGGTCTTGCCTGAGCCGGTCGCGCCGATAATGGCGGTGGTCTGGCCGGGGTGGGCGGTAAAGGAGACGTTCTCGAGGACGGGGGCATCGGCGCCGGCGTAGGAGAACGTCACGTTATCGAATTCGACCTCGCCGGTCTCGTGTGCGGGCTCGATGGGGTGCTCGGGCTCGACGATGGACGGGGCGCGGTTGAGGACCTCGGTGATGCGCTTGGCGCAGATGATGGCGCGGGGGAGCATCATGGCCATAAACGTGCCCATCATGACGGCGGCGAGGATCTGCATGAGGTACTGGAGGAAAGCCGTGAGCGAGCCGACCGCGACGAGTCCGTCGTCGACGCGGTGGCCGCCGAACCAGAGCACGGCGCCGGTCGCGACGTTGAGGATCACCGTGATGATGGGGAACATCGTGACGAACAGGTTGCCGATCTTGAGCGAAAGCTGCGTGATGTCCTCGTTGGCCTCGGTAAAGCGCTCGGTCTCGTGGGCCTCGCGGACGAAGGCGCGGACGACGCGGATGCCGGTGATCTGCTCGCGCAGCGTGCCGTTGATGGCGTCAAGCTTGTCCTGCATGACGCGGAAGAGCGGCATGAGCTTGGCGATGAGCGCGGAAATGACGCCGAGGAGCACTGCGACGGAGACCCACACGAGCCAGGAGAGGCCAGCGTCTTCACGCATGGCCATGATGATGCCGCCGATGGCCATAATCGGCGCGGACACCATGAAGTTCAGGGTCATCATGAACGTCATCTGGACTTGCTGGACGTCGTTCGTGCCGCGCGTGATGAGCGTCGGCGTGCCGAAGTGACCCATGTCCTCGGCGGAGTAGCGCGCGACGCGGCGGAAGACCATCGCGCGGATATCGCGGCCGAGGCCCATGGCGGAACGCGCGCCGAACCACACGGCGATGACGGCGGCGATGACCTGGACGAACGCGACGGCGAGCATGACGCGGCCCGTGGTCCAGATATAGGGGACGTCGCCCTGGGCGACGCCCTGGTCGATGATGTCCGCGTTGAGCGACGGCAGGTAGAGCGTCGCTGCGGTTGAGATGGCCTGCAGCGCGAGTACCGCCAGGATTTGCCAGGTGTACGGCTTCGCGTAGCGACCGATGAGTTTGATCAGTTCCACAAGGAACCAACTTTAGCAATCTTCGGTGTTAAAGCTTTAAGTTCGAGCTGGGGGGTTCGCTTGCAGCGTCGCTTATGTGCGCGAACTACGCCATGGCGAGCTCGGTGGCGCGCACGCCGGCATGGCGAGCGCTGGACTGGATGGCTTCCCAGTCCGTGGGCTCTGCGCCGTCGAGGGGGACGCACAGTCCCTCCCACGTGGTGACGGGAATGCCGCGGGCCTTGAGCTCTAGGATGATGAGCTCGCGCTGGCCGGTCGCCGCGAGGCGATGGAGCTCGGCGTGGGTGATATCCCCCTCTCCTGGGCGGGCGCCGACTTTCACGTTGCCGATGAGCCGCAGGCGCGGGGTGGCTGCGGGGCCGCAGGGATTGAGGGCATCGGAAGCATAGCGCTGGAGTAGACCGAGCGGTGCAGGAGAGGAAGAGATGAGGTCGACACACATGCCCGCAGCGATGAGGTGTTCTGCTGCGGACAGCGAGGATGGGCCCTCGCCGACGATGATGACGCGCTGGTGGTCGTGCATGCGTGTCGTCCTTTCTGTATCCCTAGACTGGCTTGTCTATAAATATAGACCGAGCCGTACACCTTGCGCAATTAACATTCATGACATCAGGCAAGCTCACGCCCCGTAATGTCCGGTTCGGGCTGCAGCAGACTGCGTGGTTCTTTAGAGTGTTCGGCATGACAGAACCGATTAATCTCCTGGACGCGGGAAAGACGTTCCGCGACCCGGCCATGAGCCCCGAGGGCACGCGCGATACCGCGCCGCTCGACCCCGAGGTGGCCGCCACTAACCGTGCGCTCGTCGAGGACTGGGCCGACAAGCTCCATGACGCGACGGCAGAAGAGATCATCGAGTGGGCCGCCGAGCACGCGCCGGGCCGCCTCGCCGTGACGATGTCCATGGAGAACACTGTTCTGGCCGAGCTCGCGCACCGCGCGCACCTCGACGCGGACCTTCTCTTTATTGATACGGGGTTCCACTTCCCGGAGACTCTCGAGACCGCCGACCGCGTCGCGGAGCGCTACCCGGACCTCCCGCTCGTGCGCGTCCTCCCGCTGTTGAGTCCCGAGGAGCAGGACGAGGTCTACGGCCCCCGCCTCTATGCCCGCGACGTCGCCGCGTATAACCGCATGCGTAAGGTCGAGCCGCTCAACATGGCGATGGACCCCTACGTCGGTTGGGTCACCGGCCTGCGCCGCGCCGACTCTGAGCACCGCGCCACCGCGCCGGCGCTGAGCCTCGACCAACACGGCCGCCTGAAGATCTCGCCGATTATTACGTGGGACCTCGAGGATACGGACGCGTACATCAAGGACCACGACCTCATCATCCATCCGCTTACGCTGCAGGGTTACCGGTCCATTGGCTGCGCCCCGCTGACCTTCCCCGTCGCAGAAGGCGAGGACGCGCGCTCGGGCCGCGTTTTTGCGGATGGCAAGACCGAGTGCGGATTGCACGAGTAAGGAGCTGACCCCCATGACTACGACTATTTCTAAAGCGCCGGCAGGCGCGCTGTCGCCGCACCTCAAGGACCTGGAGAACGAATCCCTCCACATCCTGCGTGAGGTCGCCGGCCAGTTCGACAAGGTGGGCCTGCTGTTTTCCGGCGGCAAGGACTCCGTGGTCGTCTTCGAGCTTGCCCGCCGCGCCTTCGCTCCGGCCACCGTGCCCTTCGAGCTCCTCCACGTCGACACCGGCCACAACTTCCCGGAGGTCATCGAGTTCCGTGACCGCCTCGTCGCCGAAACTGGTGCCCGCCTCCACGTCGCAAAGGTCCAGGACTGGATCGACCGCGGTGACCTGCAGGAGCGCCCCGATGGCACGCGTAACCCGCTCCAGTCCGTACCGCTTGTCGAAACCATCGCCGAGCGCCAGTACGACGCCGTCCTGGGCGGCGCCCGCCGCGACGAGGAGCGCGCCCGCGCCAAGGAGCGTATCTTCTCCATCCGCGACTCCTTCGGCGGCTGGGATCCGCGCCGCCAGCGCCCCGAGCTCTGGGACCTCTACAACGGCGGCAAGATGGCCGGTGAGAACGTCCGCGTCTTCCCCATCTCCAACTGGACGGAGTCCGATATCTGGGAGTACATCGGCGCCCGCAACCTGCAGCTGCCGTCCATTTACTACTCCCACCAGCGCGAGCTGTTTAACCGGGGCGGCATGTGGCTGTGCCCCGGTGAGTGGGGCGGCCCCAAGGAGGGTGAGGAGCTCGTGACCAAGACCGTGCGCTACCGCACCGTGGGCGACATGTCCTGCACCGGTGCCGTCGAGTCCACCGCGTCCACCCCGGACGAGATCCTCGCTGAGATTTCCATCTCCACCCTGTCCGAGCGCGGCGCCACCCGCGCCGATGACAAACTCTCCGAGTCTGCCATGGAGGACCGCAAGAAGGAAGGCTACTTCTGATGACTACCGCTATTGATACCGCAACGCCGCAGGTAGCCGCCCTCAAAGAGCGTGAGACCCTGCGCCTGTGCACCGCCGGTTCCGTGGACGACGGCAAGTCCACCTTCGTGGGCCGCCTGCTCTACGACACGAAGTCCGTACTCGCCGACCAGGTCGAGTCCATGGAACGCTCCTCTGCGGACCGCGGCTTCGACGGCATGGATCTTTCCCTCCTCGTCGATGGCTTGCGCGCCGAGCGTGAGCAGGGCATTACCATCGATGTCGCCTATCGCTACTTCGCAACGGATAAGCGCACGTTCATCCTCGCGGACACCCCGGGCCACGTGCAGTACACCCGCAACACCGTGACCGGCATGTCTACCTCCCAGGTCGTCGTCCTGCTTATCGATGCCCGCTATGGCGTCGTCGAGCAGACCCGCCGCCACCTCAACGTCGCCGCACTCCTGGGCGTGCGCCACGTCATCCTCGCAGTGAACAAGATCGACTTGGTCGACTATGACGAGGCGACCTTCCGCGCCATCGAGGAGGACTTCCACTCCATCGCCAATCGCCTGGGCATCACCGACTCCACTGTCGTGCCCATCTCCGCGCTCAAGGGCGATAACGTTGTCGAGCCGTCCACCAACATGGACTGGTACACCGGCCCCACGGTGCTGGAGGTCCTTGAGTCCGTCCCCGTCACCGGTGGCCGCGCGGAGGAACTCGACTTCCGTTTCCCCATCCAGCACGTCATCCGCGAGCACGCCTCGGACTACCGCGGCTACGCGGGCCGTGTGAAGGCCGGCTCCATCGCCGTGGGCGATGAGGTCACCGCCCCGCACGGCCGCACCACGACCGTGACCAACATCGACATCACCGATGGGCCTGCCGATGCCGCCCGCGCCGGCGACTCCATCGTCCTCCGGCTTGCCGATGAGATCGACCTCGCCCGCGGCGATCTCCTCGCCGCCGGCCCCCGCCCCGAGCCCGTCCGCGAGTTTGTGGCCACCGCCGTCGTGCTCACCGAGAAAGACCTCACCCCGGGCCAGATGCTCAAGCTGCGCTACGGCGCGGCCCAGGTCAAGGCCCGTATCACGAGCGTCGACCGCATCCTCGACCTCGATGGCGTCGCCGACACTGACAACCCGGAGAAGGCCACCCTCAACGACATCGCGCACATCACGCTGCAGACCGCCCAGGAACTGCCCGTGGAGGACTACGCCGCTCGTGGCGCCGTGGGCAACTTCCTGCTTATCGACCAGTCCAGCGGCAACACCCTGGCCGCTGGCTTCGTGGGGCAGCGCCTGCGCTAGATAGCGCCTTGTGCATTAGCCCTGAATTCGGCCGGGCATCGCAGAAATCCTGTGGTGTCCAGCCGAATTTCTGTGGTTTTCGGGGTGACATTTTTTGTAACCTCTGGGCGGCTACGAGGGCGTTCGCATGCTCGTTCTAGGCTCAAGTCCACGGCGCCCGAGTTCATGTCAGGGGTGCTTCATAAGGTGGACACCATAGCGCGCAATCCCGAGCGCTATGACCGATGTCGACCCTCGTACAAGAAAAGGAACCAACCTCATGTCCGCCCCCTATTCCCACAAACCCGGCACGCTGACCCCTAATCCGGCTGCCATCGCTGCCTCCGCGCGCCCGGTTGCTGCATCGCTCGTCGTCTATGGTGCCCTCGTTACCGTGGACTCGGTCCGCTACGCGGTCGTGTCGACCGGTTGCAATGGCCGCGCCAAGGACCTCTTCGTCCGCGTCCTGACGCCGGCCAAGGAGCGCGGCTTCGGCGACTACCCCGAGGACTGCCGCATGCAGGTCGCTCGTGCCGAGGCCATGGACCTCGCCGGCGTCATGGCCGAGGCCTTCCACCGCCTGTGGTCGCAGCATGCCGCTCCTGCAGAGGACGGCACCACGGCCGTGTACGTCTCCTCGCCGGAGGTCTGCCAGGTGCTCACCGCCTACCCGGAGGAATACCCTGGCATGGTCGTGCGCACCGTTGTCTCCGGCGCTGCGATGCAGTCCACGTGGCAGGCCTGCCGCACCTGGCACTCCGCTGCCGTGACCTCTCTGCAGGACGAGTACGAAGCCAAGCGTGCCCGCGAAGAGGAAGCCAAGGCTGCTGCCGAATACGCGGCTCTTGCTCACGTTGTCGTTGGCACGGACGCCTCCCGCAACACGTACGGCTCTACCGCTGGCTGGGCAGCCGCGTCCTCGACCGGCGACCTTTTTATTGGTAGCCTGCGCGCTCAATCCATCGCGCCCGCTGAAGCCACTGCCATAGCCTCGGCGGTGCAGGGCTACGGCCACCGTGGATTCCGCGTCATCGACGTGCTCACGGACAGCATGACGTGCTATCGCCTCTTCAACCAGCCGGAGGAGTACCCGGGCCTTCTGCATCACGTTGGCATGAAGAAGTGTGCGCAGATTGTCCAGGAATGGCGCGACGCCGGCGTCGTGGTCAACGTCCACTGGGTGCGCGGCCACCACGGCCACCTGCTCAACGAGTTCGCGGACCGCGCTGCGGTCTACGCGCGTCGCGACCGCGAGTGGCGCCTTCACGGCGGCCGCAACACTGCCGTCTGGGACCGCATCCGCGACGAGTTCACCGAGGCCCTGGCACACGCGGACATCGAGGACCTCATCGGCATGGAGTCCAACGAGGACTTCCACGCCGCCCCCGCCCTCGCCTAATTAAGGCGGGGGAGCCCCACGGCTCAGCCGCACCCCAAGAATGCCAAAGCCGACGCATCCACTGCGTCGGCTTCTGTGCATGCCTACTCGTTAGATGAGACCGAACTGCGAGGCGAGGCCACCCAGCGCGCCCAGCAGGCTGATGACGGCAGTGATGATGCCGATGATCGAGCCGGCATCCAGCGACGAACCCGCATCAGGGCTGTTCGAGCCAGGAACAAGGTCCGACGGATTCGGAATGATGGTGCCCGGAACAGACGGCGTGGGATCCGACTGGGACGGCACGACCGGCGTCACTCCTGCGTTGGTCAGCAACGCGGCATCGACGGACAGTGGTCCGATGACGTTCATCGGTTTGTCGGAGAAGAATCCCGTCGCCGAGACGCCCGAAATGACACCGATGATCTCGCCGTTGTTGTTGACTACCGGTCCGCCTGAATCGCCGTGCTCCCAGGAGGAACCATCGCTGGTCTCACCCATGAGCGGGGAGAGCAACTGACCATCGAAACTCATGGAGGTATTCGAGGACACGGGAATCGTGACAACGCCGCGCGAGACGCGTAGCGTGTTGTTCTCGTTGCCACCCATTCCATAGGCAGCGAACGTGGACTTCGCGCGGGCAGGAACCACGGAAGTGCGAGCGATATCCCCAGTCTAGGTTCGGCCCAGCTTGAGCACGGCGAGGTCGGACTTGTTACTTGCAGTGAAGCCAGTAACGGGGATGACGGTGCCATCCGGCGCCGTCACCGAGGTCGGATCGGCCTGGGTTGTGCAGTGGCGAGCGGTCAGGATGACGGTCGGCGAAATGGCTGCGCCGGTGCATACAAACGTGCCACCTGCGACGTCGGCGGTTACGCGCGCGGCGGTGTTCGAGAGGGCATCGGAAGCAATCGGCGCATTTTCAATAGCCGACGCCGGCGCCGCCATGAGGGAGGTGGTGGCAGCCAGAGCGACAGCAGCAGAGGCGAGGCGAGAGGCGAGAGACATGAAGCAACCTCGAGATTGAGTGATAGAGCGGGCGAAAGGAACAGGATTTCCTTTCTTAATTTAATAATTGTTTGTGAATTTCATAGTGTTTCACCAGGTGACATAAATCATGCACATATACGTGGCATGCAGGCTTTTGGGGGACCCGCGGTCAATCCAAACGGAGAAAGACGTGGAAGTAGTTTCCTGCGTCCTCAGTCTTTGTCGAGCCTTGAGGTTAAAAATTTCGGTCTTTTCGCCGCCGTGCACCTGGACTTCGCGCCGGGGCACTTCCGGCCGGGAAGTCTGGGCTGTCTCGCCCACCGCGCGCCGTATTCCACCGAGGCGGGCATGACCGCGACGTACGCCGAGCTTGCCGATGCCCTCTCGCTCACCTTTGCTCCCCGTCCCTCCGCCGCAGTCGAGGTCATGATCGTTCCCGCAGCTCAGAAAATCGGCAATCCCCATTATTTTGGTGCGCCAGAAGCTCTCGCGCAGGAAGATTGAACGTTCTAACACCCTGACTTTGAACGTTTCAACACTCTTTAATTGAACGTTTTAACACCCTGTGATTGAACGATTTAACACCCAGGATCCGAACGGTTCGGCGTTCCACTTGCCTGTGATGGCGCGAAATTTAGGACTTCGACTGGAGGTAGCCCAGGAATTCCTCGGTGAGGGGCTGCTCGAGAGTGAGGTGCATGGTCACCACGGGCTGGCCGGTTTGGGGCATGGTGGTCTGCTCGGGCTGACTGGGGTGAACGAGACCGAGATAGTAGAAGTCACGTCCCTCGGTGTCGTCGCGGCGCACGAAGAGGTGAATGGGCAGTTCGTCAGCGAGGATGTCGCGGACCTCGCCGCTGCGGAGCGTGCGGTTGGAGCGCGTAAACCACTTCATGGTGCCGGTGTCGAGAAACTTATCCTCGTAGGCGATGGAAGCGTCGACGTCTTCGGCCTTGTGATAGTTGACGAAAATGGGAATAGTCGCGGAGTACTTGTCGACCTTGTAGCCGTTGAGCGTGCCCTCCTGGTTGGACTCGAGACGCAGTAGTCGCGAGACGTCCTTGCGCGAGTACTTGTTGCCCACCTTGAGCTCGCCGCCGGTAAAGCCGCGCTCCCGGGAGAGGAAGAGCCCGGTCTCGATGACGTCGTCGACGTGAGTGCGGAACTCGAGATTGCCGCGGTAGGTCTCGGCAAAAGTGGGTTCGAGACGATAGATACCGTCGGCAAGAGCGACGACGCCCTCCAACTTGTAGGCCCCCTCCGTGAAGAACTCGAGGGAAAGAACGCGCTCGACCACGCTGAGATCAGCGGGGGAGTGCGCGGCGTGGTGGGCTTCGAGGATGTGTGTGAACTCGGCGACGGAGCAGGGGCCGTGTGCGAGCAAGCGTTGGAGGAGCAGGAGCTCTTGCGGGGCTTTGCCATGGAGCAGCTCGCGGGAGAGGAACTTGAGGAATTCTGACGCGCGGGGCGAGGGGGCATCGGCAAGCTTGGCCTTGACGAGCAAATCCCAATAATGATCCGTGCGGCGCGTGGCGAGGACGTAGGGGTCCGCGGTGTCGAAGCGGGCGAAGTCGATGAGCCGCGGCACGCGGCCGAGACGCGACTGGAGGGCGGCGATGTCTTTCTTGAACTCGGCGACGCCGTCAATGCGCGCTACGGCGAGCGAGGCGAAGATGCGCTGGCGGGCGACCTTCGTGAAGTTGACGCTGGAGACGCCGGAGATGGTGTTGTCCTCGCCGGCGTCGATGATCTTCTTGCGGATGGAGTCCTTGTTGCGGCTGTTGTCGCCAAAGAGGGCGACGGGAATGAGGTAGTTATTCGTGTAATTACCGATGAAGTCGATGACGCGCAGGTGGTCTTTGCCGGCAGCCTTGCGCAGGCCGCGGCCGAGCTGCTGGGTGAAGATGATGGACGACTGCGTGTTGCGCATCATGACGACTTGGTTGACCGAGGGGATATCCACGCCCTCGTTAAAGATATCGACGGTCAGGATGTAGTCGAGCTCGCCCGCGTTGAGCCGACGGAGCGCGGCGTCGCGAACCTCGGGACTGTCGTTGCCGGAAAGAGCGACGGTTGTGAGTGGACGGCCGTTGATTTTTGATTGGTTGAGCCCATTGCTGAGCTCCACCGCTTCTTCGATGCGGGAGCAAAAGATGAGGCCACGGACATTTTCGGCATGCCCGTAGGTCTCGAGCGTGCGTAGAATGTGGGCGAGCCGTTCGTGGGAGACGAGGCGGGACAGTTGCGTCGTATTCTCGATGAGTTCGCCGTCCTCGGTCTCATAATCGGTGACGCCGTAATAGTGGAACGGCGCCAACATGTCGTTATCGAGTGCGGCTTGGAGGCGAATCTCGTACGGCACGTTGTAGTCGAAGAGCTCAAAGATGTTGCCGCCGTCGGTGCGCTCGGGCGTCGCGGTGAGTCCGAGGAGGAAACCCGGCCGGAAGTAGTCGATGAGTGTGCGGTAGCTGGCCGCGGCGCCGCGGTGGACTTCGTCGACAACGATGACGTCGAAGGCATCGGGAGCGAACTGGCGATAGGCATCCCGGCTGTTGAGGGACTGCACGGAGGCGAACACATAGCGCGCGTCGGCGTCGTTATGGCCGCCGACGAGCAGGCCGTAGTCGTTGTCGGCACCGCCCAGCACGCGCTGGAATTCGGAGCGGGACTTGGAGAGAATCTCGCCTCGGTGAGCAATGAAAAGCACGCGGCGCGGGTCCATCTCCTTGACCGCAAGTGCGGCGAGGATGGTCTTGCCCGTGCCCGTCGCGGAGATGATGAGCGCCTTCTTCTCGCCAGCCTGCCGCAGCTTTCCGATGCCGTCGAGCGCCTCGCGTTGCATGGCGTTGGCGACGATGTGGCCAGCGTTCGGCGCCGCATCGGGCACGATGAGCACGCGGTTGCGCCGCGTCTGCTCGTAGCGTGCAATCCACTCTTCGGTGAGCAGCGTCCCCCGCGTGCGCTGAAGACGAACGGCATCCTCAAGCTGAAGCGCGATATCGCCGTCATAGCTCGTCGAGAACTTCAGGTTCCACTCGCGATTGTGAATGAGCGCATGAGGAGTGAGGTTGGCGCTGCCCACGATAGCGGTGACCTCGCCGGGGTCGTGGAAGACGTAACCCTTGGGATGGAAGCCGCCGTGCTCATCGTCGTGGACGTAGGCGGTGATGCCCTCGAGCCCCAGCAGCTCGCGGAACATGGTCGGCTCGTTGAAGTCGAGGTAGTTCGACGTGATGATCTCGCCGCGACCGCCGCGCGCCACGAACTCGAGAAGGTCCTCTTTGAGGAGCGCCAGCGCGCTCGCCGAGATAAACGCAACGGAGAAGGTAAACGATTCAGCGCGGCGCAGCTCATCGCGGATCGCGCGGTGCATGGTGTCCGGTTTTTCATTGCTGATGAGCCGCGGGTTGAGGATCTTCTCGGCGGGTGTGTGGCGATCGACAAATCCGAAGCGGACGTCGTCGAGGAGAGTGCGGCTATCCATGGCGTGCTGGTCTGTAGGTGTTTCCAGGGCCGTTCGGCTTAAGGCTGCTGCATGCGGGCCAGAACGAGCTCGACGGCCTCGACGTCAGCTGGCGCCCACTCGACGGACAACAGATCTTCCGGCGCGAACCAGCGGATCTCAGCGTGCTCGGTGAGCTTCGGTTCGCCCTCTTGCAGTCGGCACAGGAACGATGCAAGAACGACGATGCCGAAGTCGTATTCGTGCTCCGTGGTGACGAGGTGATCGCCAACCTGGGCGTCGATGAGGAGTTCCTCTTTGAGCTCGCGGTGCAGTGCCTGCTCCGGTGTCTCGCCCGGCTCGATCTTTCCACCGGGGAACTCCCAGAAACCCGCCAAAGACATCTGCTCGCCGCGCCGGGCTCCAAGAACCTTGCCGTCTCGGACCAAGACGGCGGCGGTGACTTCGATGCGCTTCTTCACGTTGTTCCTCCAGGCGTTCACACAGGACTACTTCTCCACAATGTACCGGACCTTTTGTCCTTAAATGCGCGCGTGGCCTGCGTAGATGACTCAAGGTTTTAGGGCAGTTGCATCGGCGCCGGCAGAGGCCATTTTGCTGTGGTGTCCATTCGGCTCGTGCCTCCCCCGTTCGAAGGGGTGGGAAGGTTGTAGTGAAGAGGCGTTAAATTTGGGAGTAGTACGCGGAAAGTTCTGCGGACAGGGGAGCGAAATTCGTATGATTTTGGAATGTCGAGTCCTCTCATCGTTACGGCCAAGTTTGAGAATGGCCTTTATCGGTGCCCGGTATGTGGGCGTTCAGTACAGTACTTCCCGAATTCAAAGTCTTTGCAGACGCATTTTCAGTTGAACGACAGTAAAACACTGTGTTCCAGTCGCAGGAAGGTGGTGCTCCTTGCACGACCTCAAACAATGAAAACGATTGATAAAGCAGGGCGCGTAGTCGGTCAATCGAATCCAAAGGGAGGAAAAGCAACTTCCCGATCGAACAAGCGTCGTAAAAACCACCCGCGGGTATCTAAACAGGACATTGCATCAGGACGCGTACCTGCGGCTGCGCTGCCATATTTGTTGGATGTCTCAGATGCAGGCAAAACAGATAACTCTGGCTCGATACATCACGGTTCGTCGACGACATCGAAGCGTAAGAAGCGTCAGAACCGTTCGAAGAGCTACGAACGGGCTTACGCCCCGCGAAGGCGCAAGAGCTGGCGTGAAGAGTATCCAATTTTTGCAGAAGACTCATGGGGTAATGACTATCTTGGCCCTGAGGGTGGAGAAACCTCAGTACGCGCGTCACGCGGCGGGCGTTTCGAAGGTAGCAGGAGTAAGCACTAATACAAGCTAATCCAGTTACCAGTATGACTGTGCTACGTGGTGACGACGGTTTCGGAATACGAACCGCGGTAAGCTCTCAGAGCATGAGCGCCATTGAAGAATTAGATAATCACTCCGCAACTATTCTGTTCGTCGCCGCTGTAGACAAAGAAGCCGCGGCCTTGCCGGAGGGCACTCCGCTGTTGGTGACGGGTATTGGCACGCTTCCGGCGGCGATGGCGCTGACGGAGTATCTCACGGTGACGCGCGAGGAGGGCACGCTGCCGCGCCGGGTGGTCAATATTGGCACGGTCGGCGCGCTGCGCGACGGGCTGGATGGCGTCTACGAGATTGACCGCGTGACCAAGCACGACTTCAAGCTGGAAATCCTCACCGATATTGACCGCTACCTGCTGCCCAAGGTCATCGAGATTCCCGTTTCCGGCAACCATCCGGTCCAGGGGTTGGCGACGGGTGACATGTTCGTTTCAGATACGCACACCCGTGAGCGTCTGGCGCAGGACTCGGGTCTATGCGACATGGAGGGTTACGCCATCGCGGCGGTCTGTCAGCGCTTCGGCGTGCCGGTGACGCTGCTCAAGCAGGTCTCGGATCCAGCTAATGAGTCGAGCGTGGGCAAGTGGGATGACGCTCTACCGCGCGCGGCGCACGAGCTGCACGAGGCGTGCGTGACATCGGGATTCCTTTCGCAGGCTTAGGTCGTTGTTCGCAACGGTTGCACCACGCCCGGTGGGACAGGGAAGTCTGTAGGAGGGGGCATCGGCAAGCTGGCCCGCCTGATGTGGGCTTGTACGTGGGGAGAAGCAGGAACGAAAAAGAAAATCACCTCGCCCGTAGGCGAGGTGTGGGCGCTTGTGTATGTAGATGCGCTCCGAGTGCTAGGCGCTCGGCGCCATCGCGAGGTAGAGCTCGCGCACCTTGGCGCGCGGGGAGTCGGGAGCGAGGCGCTCGATGTCGCGGGCGATGTCCATGTCGGGGCTGGAGTCAGTGGCGTTGTCGTCGGCAGCCTGTTCGGAAGCGACGGAATCTTCGGCCTTGGTGGCGTCCTTCTTCTTCGATTTCTTATCGGGCTTGGGCGCGCCGGTGACGATCTCAGCTGAAGCGGGATCGACCTCGCCGGAGCGGATGGAGGTCACGAGCGCGTTGTAGCGGAAGATGACGCCGATGGTCGCGGCGACGGGCACAGCAAGGAACGCGCCGATGATGCCAGCGAGGGCGGAGCCCACCGTCACGGAGAGCAGGATGATGGCCGCATGCAGGCCCATGGCCTTGGACTGCAGCAGCGGCTGGAGGACGTTGCCCTCAATCTGCTGGACGGCGACGACGATGATGAGCGCGATAATCGCGCTGGTGAAGCCCTGCGAAACGAGCGCGATGGCGACGGCGAGGACGCCGGCGGTCACGGCACCGATAACAGGGATGAAGCTGGCGAAGAACGTGACGACGCCGATGACGAAGGCCAGCGGCACGCCCATGATCCACAGGCCGGCGCCAATGAGGACGGCGTCGACGAAGGCGACGGTGGCCTGGGCCTGGATGAAGCCGGAGAGCGTCTTCCAGATGCGGTTGGACAGCTCCGTGATGTGCCAGCCAGTGGAGTGGCCCACGTACTTGCGCAGCCAGGGCAGGAACTTCTCGCCTTCCTTGATGAAGAAGAAGGTGAGGAAGAGCATGATGACGAGGTTGACCACGATGGAGCTCACCGTGGACACGCCAGAGAGCACGCCGCCAGCGATGTTGGAGGCCTGGTTCTTAATGAGGTTCGTGACGTCATCGACCACGGACTGGATCTGTGCCTGGTCGACGTTGAAGGGCAGCTGGTCCGTCATGCCGACGAGTTTGTTAATGCCTTCTTCGGCCTGCGAGAAGAGCTGGCCGCTCTGTTCCTTGACGGTCGGTGCCATGGCGACGAAGATGCCACCGACGATGACGAAGAAGCCCACCAGCGTTGTCGCCGCGGCGAGCGCACCCGGGAAGCGCCACTTCGTACGCATAAAGGCGGTGACGGGGTAGAGCACCGTGGAGACCAGAATTGCGAGGATAACGGGAAGCAGGCCTGCCCACACGAACTTGAGCACGTAGCCGATGAGCGCGATGGCCGCGACGATGACAATGAATCGCCACGAGAACGACGCCATCGACTTGAAGTCGTGGTGGATGACGGCGGTCTTGCGGTCGTGCGCAAGGGCATCGGGCACATCGGCGCCAATGCCTTCGGCGTCGGAAGCGACGAGTGGCTGCGCAATCTTTGCCTGGCTACCCGTGGCTGCCTGCGGCACGGCGGTGCCGTGTGCCTGTGTGGAGGTATTTTCTTGGGAATTGTCTGAACTCACCCGCCCTATATTGCCACAAATGCCCCAACCTCCTGCAGAAAGGGCAGAAAGTTGGGGCAGGACAGCGTGCGTCTATGGCACGCCGCAGGCGCGCTTAACGCGCGATGCCAGCGACCGAGCGGATGATACCGAAGCGGTGCATGGTCACCGAAACTGCCTGCTCCAGGAGGTAGGGCAGGAGCTCCCGGCGGCCATCGGCAAGCACCGGCTGGTCGAGGATGACCGAATTGGACTCCACCGCGGCCGTGCGGGCATCGTCCGCGACGGCGCCGAGGGCACGCACGCGTGCAGACGGCGTGTGGGCCAGCTCGCGGGCGAAGTCCTCGTCCGATTGTGCAGCGACCGTGACGCCCAGCTTGCCGATGCCCCGCTCCGCCAGCTCGGCTGCAATCTCCGGCGTCGCGGAGAAACGCGGCTCCACGTTGCCGAAGTGGACTCCGTCGAACTCGGCTCGGAGGAGGGCGCCGGCGAGGGCATGGCGGACGACGTCACGCAACGCGTAGCCGGAGCCGATGCGGATGCGCAGCGGCTCGAGCACTGGGCGGTAGCGGAAGATATTGGCTTCGGAGACGAGACCTGCGCGGTCGTGTTCGCGGCCGAATTCCTCCTGCCACGCGAGCTGGTCGAGTTCGGCGGCACGCCACAGCCAGGCGATGTCCTCCTCACTGAGGGCATCGGGAAGCTGGGCGAGCAGGGCCTTGACCGGGGCCTGAATGTCGACGTCGTGGACGCGGAGCTCGCCGTCGGACCACGTGCCCATCTGCGGGACGTAGTTGGGGCCGCCGGCCTTGGCACCCGGACCCATGACGGACTTCTTCCAACCGCCGAAGGACTGGCGCTGGACGATGGCGCCGGTAATCCCGCGGTTGACGTAGGCGTTGCCCACCTCGACGTGGTCCATCCAGTACTCGATCTCCTTGTCGTCGAGCGAGTGGATGCCGCCGGTGAGCCCGTAACCAGTGGCGTTCTGCCACGCGATGGCCTGCTCGAGGGTGTCTGCATGCATGATGCCGAGCACTGGACCGAAGCACTCGTTCAGGTGGTACCAGGAACCTGGCTGCACGTTATCGCGAATGCCCGGGGACCACAGGGTGCCCTCCTCGTTGAGCTTTTCTGGCTTGAGCAGCCACGTCTCGCCCGGCTCCAGCTGGGTGAGGCCGCGCAGGAGCTTCTCACCGGGAGCTTCGGCGAGACCGTTCATCGTCGTGGTGATGTCGTGGCCGGGGCCGACCTTAAGGGTCTTGGCGGCATCGATAAGCTGCGTGCGCAGGCGCTGCGAGGTGCCTGCGGCGCCGACGAAGATGACGAGGGAGGCGGCGGAGCACTTCTGACCGGAGTGGCCGAACGCCGAGTTGTAGAGATCCGCGATGGCCAGGTCCGGGTCCGCGGCCGGGGTGATGATGAGCGCATTCTTGCCGGAGGTCTCCGCCATGAGGTTCATCTCCGGGCGCCAGGAGCGGAAAAGCGCGCCGGTGTCCGAGGCGCCGGTGAGGATGACGGCGTCGACGTCCTCGTGGGAGATGAGTGCCTTGCCGGCCTCGCCTTCGTCGGTGAGGACAAGCTGGACCAGGCTGGTATCGAGGCCGTGCTCGCGCAGGCCTTCGTGGATGGCGCTGACCGCGACCTTGGCGCAGTGGACGACCTGCGGCGCCGGCTTGATGATGACGGCCGAGCCCGCCGCGAGCGCGGAGAGTATGCCGCCCACCGGAATGGCCACCGGGAAGTTCCACGGCGGGGTGACGACGGTGACCTGGTTCGGGGTAAAGATCGAGCGGGCATCGTCAAGCAAGCGTGCGGACTGCGCGTAGTAGGTGGCGAAGTCGATGGCCTCGGAGACCTCCGGGTCCGTCTGCGTCACCGTCTTGTTAGCCTCCCACGCGGCGACGGAGATGAAGTCCCCGCGGTGGTCCGCCAGTTTGTCCGCGATGGTGTCGAGGACCTCCGCGCGCTCGTGGCCGGTCTTCGCACCCCACTCGGGCGCCAGCGCCTTGGCCGTCGCGATGGCGGCGACAGCCTGCTGGGGATCGGTGACCTCTTCGATGCCGTGCTCGCCTGGGTTGGTGGTGAGCGCTTCCTGTGCCCACTGGCGGTTGGCATGCAGGGCCGGATCCGTGTCCGGCTCGTTGGTAAAACGGCCGGTGCGTGGGGCCTGGCGTCCTTGTTTGTTCGTCGATTCATCGACACGATCTTGGGTGCGCTTCGGGCCAGCAAAAGTCTCCCAGCGCTCGGCGACGGCGGTCCGGAAATGCTGCTCCTGATCGGCGAGGGCCTGCTTCTGGTCCGGCGCGAAGAGCGCGTAGAGGAAGTTCTGGGACGCGGAGTTTTCCTCGAGGCGGCGCACGAGGTAGGACACGGCGACGTCGAAGTCCTCGGCGTGGACGACCGGGGTGTAGAGAATCTGGCGGCCCTCGAAGCGGGTGCGGACCGCTTCTTGCTGTGCCGGGGACATGCCTTGGAGCATCTCCGAGTCGAGCATGCGCAGCACGCCGCGCTTGGTGGCGAGCTCGTAGGCCATGCCCGCGGTGAACAGGTTGTGCGTGGCGATGCCGATGCGCACGGCGTCCGCGAACTGCGGGCGCACGATGTAGTCAAGCAGGCGGTAGTAGTTCGCGTCGACCTGGGCCTTGTCCTCGTAGGTGGCGACCTTCCACCCGTGGATCTCGCCCTGGACGTGCTCCATGGAGAGGTTCGCGCCCTTGACGATGCGAATCTTGATGGGTGCGCCACCCTTGGCGACGCGCTCGACGCCGAACTCCGCGAGCTCCTCCAGAGCCTCAAACGTATCCGGCAGGTAGGCCTGGAGCACGATGCCGGCCTCGAGGTTGTGGAACTCCGGCTCGCTGAGCAGTTCCTTGAAGAGGCGAATGGTGAGGTGGAGGTCGTGGTATTCCTCCATGTCCAGGTTGATAAAGACGTGCGGGCTGCGTGCCACCGCGGCCTCGTAGAGCGGACGCAGGCGCTCCTTCAAGCGCTCGACCGAGCCATCGATATCCCAAGGATTGAGCTGCGCCACCATGGACGATGCCTTGACGGAGACGTACGTGACCTTGGGGTTCTGGATGAGCGCCAGGGTACGTGCCGCGCGGGAACGAGCCTCGTCCTCGCCGAGGACGGCTTCGCCGAGCAGGTTGAGGTTCAAGTGCTCGCCGGACGCCGCGGCCTTGTCGAGCATCTTGTCCAGGGCGTCCGACTCCGCGTCGAGGACCAGGTGGCCCACCATCTGACGCATGCGCAGGCGCGCGAGCGGCATGACGAGGCTCGGGAGGATCGGACCGAAGAAGCCACCCAGGCCCACGAGCGTGCCGTTGATAAGACCCAGGAAGCGCGCGTCATAGCGGCTAGTGACGTCCTTGAGGGCGTCGGCGGCCACGGCGTTGTCCTCCGGGCGCATGACGCGGTCGACGAAGTCCATGGTGAAGTTCACGCCATCGGAATCCCGCAGCAGGCTGGCGAGCTGCTCGGTTCCCTTGTCTTGCTCGTCCGCGCTGGCGTTGAGGAATTCGTGGGCGCGGGTGACGGCGGCCTCGACGACGGCGTCGACATCATCGGATTCCGGCAGGCGGGTGTAGGCAGGGGCAGAAGAATTCTGGCTGGTCATAGTGACAGTACCTCTCAGTCATGCTCACCGTGGCCGAACCCTCGAAAGCACGACACACGGTGCTCAGACACGTCCCTGCCTCTGGCTCGCGGCTGGTGTGCCGTGGCCCGGGGCGAGTCGGGTCCGAAGAAGAAAATATGTGGTGGTGCACTTGAGGGGGCCTCACGGGTGCGTGCGCCCTTGTAGGTACGAGGTGCCGGGGCCTGAAGCCGGGCTTTAACCGGGTCCTTATGCCTGGGGTTTCAACGTGGGCTTTATGCCGGGCACCGCGCGAGCTGTCATGTGACGCTCCTCTAACCTGGGTGCGTTCCGTGATCTATCTCGCTTGATGAGAAAAAATAGCGCTCGCGTTGGGCGTCGTCAACCCATTCACGCGGGCGGGGGTAACCGGGTTCTTTGGCGCAAGTGGAAAAATATTTTTTGCTTTTTACCTGCGGGTTTGGGGAAATTTGAAAGAAAGTTGAGTCATATGGGAACAACTTCGGAAGTCGTACCGTTGTGTAGGTTGAGTGACGGGCGCTCAAGGTTCTACCTTCGAGTCGCGGACTTCTGTTAGAGTGGCGCAAGGACTCCAGCGAAGTTGAGTCACGCCGGGTCAACCCTTAAGGCTTAAGGGGCAGCCCGAAACGATGAATACACAACAAACCTGTAGAAGGAGAACATCATTATGGGACGCGCAGTAGGTATTGACCTCGGCACCACGAACTCGGTCGTTTCCGTTCTGGAAGGCGGCGAGCCGACTGTTATCGCTAACTCTGAAGGTGCTCGCACCACCCCGTCCGTCGTCGCATTCGCGAAGAACGGCGGCGAAATCCTCGTTGGCCAGTCTGCCAAGAACCAGGCTGTGACCAACGTTGACCGCACCATCCGCTCCGTCAAGCGCCACATCGGCACCGACTGGACTGTGGATATCGACGGCAAGAAGTACACCCCGCAGGAGATTTCCGCTCGTACGCTCATGAAGTTGAAGCGCGACGCGGAGGCGTACCTCGGTGAGGACGTCACGGACGCCGTCATTACCGTCCCGGCGTACTTCGAGGACTCCCAGCGCCAGGCCACCAAGGAAGCCGGCCAGATTGCGGGCCTCAACGTCCTGCGTATCGTCAACGAGCCGACCGCCGCTGCTCTGGCCTACGGCCTGGAGAAGGGCGAGCAGGAGCAGACCATTCTGGTCTTCGACCTTGGTGGCGGTACCTTCGACGTCTCCCTGCTGGAGATTGGTGACGGCGTTGTTGAGGTTATGGCTACCGCCGGTGACAACCAGCTCGGTGGTGACGACTGGGATCAGCGCATCGTCGACTGGCTGGTGGAGAAATTCAAGAACGCCAACGGCATTGACCTGACCAAGGACAAGATGGCCCTGCAGCGTCTGCGCGAGGCCGCGGAGAAGGCCAAGATTGAGCTGTCTTCCTCCCAGTCCGCCACCATCAACCTGCCGTACATCACGGTCGACTCGGACAAGAACCCGCTCTTCCTCGACGAGACCCTGTCCCGCACCGAGTTCCAGAAGATCACCCAGGACCTGCTCGACCGCACTAAGGCGCCGTTCAACCAGGTCATCAAGGACGCTGGCCTGTCCCTGTCGGACATCAACCACGTCGTCCTCGTGGGTGGTTCCACCCGTATGCCGGCCGTCTCTGAGCTGGTCAAGGAGATGACTGGCCGCGAGCCGAACAAGGGCGTGAACCCGGACGAGGTCGTTGCCGTCGGCGCTGCCCTGCAGGCTGGCGTTCTGCGCGGCGAGGTCAAGGACGTGCTGCTCCTCGACGTCACCCCGCTGTCCCTCGGTATCGAGACCAAGGGTGGCGTGATGACCAAGCTCATCGAGCGCAACACCACCATCCCGACCAAGAAGTCCGAGACCTTCACCACGGCTGAGGACAACCAGCCGTCGGTCCAGATCCAGGTCTTCCAGGGCGAGCGCGAGATGGCTTCGGCCAACAAGCTGCTGGGCTCCTTCGAGCTGGGCGGCATCGCTCCGGCCCCGCGCGGTGTGCCGCAGATTGAGGTCACCTTCGACATCGACGCCAACGGCATCGTCTCCGTGTCCGCGAAGGACAAGGGCACTGGCAAGGAAAACACCATCAAGATCCAGGATGGTTCCGGCCTCTCCCAGGAGGAGATCGACCGCATGATCAAGGATGCCGAGCAGCACGCTGAGGAGGACAAGAAGCGCCGCGAGGAGCAGGAGGTCCGCAACCAGGCTGAGGGTGCTTCCTACCAGACTCGCAAGTTCCTTGACGAGAACGCAGACAAGGTTTCTGAGGACGTCAAGACCAAGGTCACCGAGGCTGCCGACGCCGTCGACGAGGCCCTCAAGGGCGAGGACATCGAGGCCATCAAGTCCGCCGTGGAGAAGCTCAACACCGAGTCCCAGGAGATGGGTAAGCAGATCTACGAGGCTCAGGCTGCCGAGGCCGCCGCTGCCGACGCTGGCGCGTCGGCAGGAGCTGACGAAGACCCCAACGTCGTCGACGCTGAGGTTGTCGACGAGGACACCGAAGGTAAGGACAACAAGTAATGGCTGACCACAACGGAATGCCGGACAACCCCGGCGACCCGGAGCACACCGACCCCGAGGCTACCTCGGCCGACCGCGCCGAGTCCGCTGCCGAGGAGGCTCGCGCCGCCCAGGCTAGCGGTTCCGCTGAGGAGCTTGACCCCACGCTCGAGTCCGACCTCGAAGAGGCCCTCGCCGACGTCGAGGCTGACCTCGACGCCACCGAGGACGGCGCAGAGGCTGAGGCCGCGGCTGCCGATGCCGCCTCCGGCGCCGAGGCTTCTGCTGAGCCGACGGTCGAGGAGCAGCTCGCCGAGCGCACCGAGGACCTGCAGCGTCTCAACGCGGAGTACACCAACTACCGCCGCCGCACGGAGCGCGAGCGCTCCCAGGTCATTGAGACCGCTAAGGCGCAGGTGCTGGGGCAGTTCCTGCCCATCCTCGATGACCTTGCGCTGGCTCGCCAGCACGGCGACTTGGAGGATGGCCCGCTCAAGTCCATCTCAGACAAGCTCGTGGGCGTGCTCACCGCTCAGAAGGTGGAAGCCTTCGGCGTGGAGGGCGACGCATTCGACCCGGAGATTCACGAGGCAGTCCAGGATCTCTCCTCCGGTTCCGAGCAGGTCATCGGGACCGTCCTGCGCCAGGGCTACCGGGTGGGCGAGAAGCTCATCCGCACCGCCATGGTGATTATCGCGGACCCGGCCGAGTCGGCTGAGTCAGCGACTGACGCGGAGTAGAACGCTGGGGCGCCGGGGCCACACCAATGGTTATCCGGCGCCCGCGGTGTATCCGCACCTTTTAGATTTTTAGTTAGAGCTTTAGAACACACGTTGACAATGACACCACGCCGGTGTGGGCCGGCGACCAACACGAAAGGAGGAGATGCCCAGTGAGCGTGAAACCTGAATGGGCAGAAAAAGATTATTACGCGGATCTGGGGGTCTCCTCATCCGCAACCCCGGAGGAGATCAAGCGCGCCTACCGCAAGCTGGCCCGCGAGAACCACCCGGACGCTAATCCCGATAATCCGGAGGCGCTCGAACGCTTCAAGGCCGTCGCCGAGGCCCACGAGGTCCTCGCTGATGCCGCGACCCGCAAGGAATACGACGACTTCAAAGCTATGGTCGCACGCGGCGGCGGCTTTGGGACGGGAGGCGCCGGCTTTCCCGGCGGGTTTCGCACGGCGCCGGGGCAAGGCTTCGAAGCGGACTTCGACCTCTCGGACATCTTCGGACACGCTGGAGGAGCGCCTCGCGGCGGTGGTCTTGGGGATATCTTCGGTGGCGTTTTCAACCGCGGCGGTGGTGCTGGCCGAACAGCTCGCCCGTCGCGGGGGGCGGACGTCGAAACGCACGTCACCCTTGAATTCCGAGAAGCGGCGAAAGGGACGACGCTTCCGCTCCAACTAACGGGCGACGCGCCGTGTACCACGTGCCATGGCTCTGGCTCCCGCTCCGGCAAGAAGCAGAAGTGCTCACGCTGTGACGGCACCGGGTTTACCTCGGAGCAGCGCGGCACCTTCGGGTTTTCCCAGCCGTGCACCGACTGCGGCGGCACCGGCCAGAAGATCACGGATCCTTGCCCGGACTGCAACGGCAGCGGAACGGTGCGCCGCACCCGCTCGATCACCGTGCGCATCCCCGCCGGCGTCATCGACGGTCAAAAGGTGCGCCTGGCCGGCCAAGGCGAGGCAGGCCCCAACGGCACTCCCGCGGGCGACCTCTTTGTGAGCGTGTCCGTGAAGCCGGACAAGGTCTTCACTCGTGACGGCGACGACCTGCACATCACGGTCCCCGTGTCCTTTGCGGAGCTGGCCCTCGGTGACACCATCACGGTGCCCACGCTCGACCAGCCGGTGCGCGTGAAGATTGCCGCCGGTACTCCGGATGGCCGCACGCTGCGCGTGCGTGGCCGTGGCATCACGCGCCGTTCCGGTACACCGGGTGACCTCATGGTGACGGTCCAGGTCAAGGTCCCTTCGACGCTCGATGCCGCAGCCACCTCGGCTCTGCGCACCTACGCACAGGCTGAGCGCGACTCCGGCTTTAACCCGCGCGCCGACTGGGCGGGCAACAAGTAAGGCAGGTGAGCAGTGATGGCTAATTCCACCGACGGTCCGCGCGAGGCACCGAAGAAGATGTACGTTATCTCCGTCGCTGCGGAGCTTTCCGGAATGCATGCGCAGACCCTGCGCACGTACGACCGGATGGGTCTGGTGTCCCCGGCCCGCACGCGCGGCGGCGGACGCCGCTACTCTGACCGAGACATCGAGCTGCTGCGCCACATCCAGGAGCTGTCCCAGGAGCAAGGCGTCAACCTCGCCGGCATTAAGTCGATTATCGAGCTCACCGAGGAACGCGACCAGCTTCTCGCCGAGCGCGACGCGCTTCTTGAGGAAGTCCGCGAGCTGCGTGCCCGCTCCTCGTCTGCGTCGACGGGCCGCGAGCTCGTCCACGTTCCGCGGTCGACCTCCGTGGTCATGTGGACCCCGCGCCGCAAGCGCGGCCGCTAGTGTCGCACGCCAGCTCGCTGCACCCGAGGGTCCTCCCTGTTGGCTCAACAGGAGGGCACTCGGGTGCTTGTGGTTTCATCGTCTATTTTGAGTGGGATGTCGTAGGCGGGACGGTGTGGTGCTAGTGGTCTGTGGTGAGTAGTTGCGTCGACATTTCTCCGTAGCGGGCTGGGGTTGCGATGCCTGCGGCAAGAAGGGGATGCGTGGCAAGGATTGGCTCGACGCGGTTGGCGAGCCAATCATGCTGGAGACCGGTCTTGGTGGCGACCTGGTCAAGCGCTACGAAGATCTTGTAGATCGAGTGATCACTGAACTGACGGTGGTTTCGTTTGACTCGTCGTACGATGTTAGGCAGGAGTCCTGGACGGTCGAGGACAGCATGGTTCCACAGCTTCGCACAGTGGGCGTTGCGGTTGCGCAAGTAGACGAATGACCGGACTTGGCTTGGCAGCGTAGTTGGAGAAACGTTCATCGACGCTGCCATGTCGTGCAGCACTCCCGACTTGCTTGAAGCTTCAATAAGCCTGGATAGACTGCCAAACGAGAAGGCCTCAACCGCTACCCAGATGGGCATGCGCGCATAGGCATCGATGCTGTAAGCGTTGCCCGTTTTGAGCTCATCACGGTAGTGAGACACAAAGGTCTCTTTGCTGCGATCTAGATTCGCCAGCGCATGTTCTTCGACACGTTCGTCATTAGGACCGGGCGATTGCGTGAACCCGTCGCCACGGGCGAACGTTCCGATCGCTCCGACACGCTGTGCGTAATAGTAGGCGAACCGGATTCTCAGAAGAACCTCGATCGGGTGGAGAACTTCGTCGCATACTGCAACCAAGTCTTGCTCGGCTTCGTAGAGCCTCTGAATATCTTCAAAGGAGGAACCGTCGAGGAAGCGATTGTTGCCTGTCATTGGGTCAACTTGCCAATAACGGAAATATCCCGAAAGACGGTAGTAGTTTACACGAGATAGGAATTTGGCTGCTGATGCGGTGTCAGCGACGTTCAAACCGCGTTCTTGAAGCAGTGTGATTTGTTCGTCGTAACTGAGCCAGTGTTTGACCATGAGCTTCCTAGAATGTGAAAGGCCCCGGTCATTTGTGCATTGTCCCTTGCGGGATTAGAGGCCTGACCGAGGATCTATCGCTTCTTACGGTACGTCAACGTGGCTGCTTGGTCAACCTTACGTGTCGAAGCTGGTGTCTCCACATGAGAGTCCCGGCCCACTTTTAACAGGGGTTAAGTCGAGCTGAATGGTTGCCCTCAATCTAGGCAGTCTCATGCCGGTCTCTAGGGGCAGGAATCGTGTCAAGGCTGCCACAACGATCTTCCAGGTGGCTCGTCCGGATTCGCAGGTGCTCAAGGGGAGTGGGCACTTCGACGGGTCGCGAACTCGTCCACGTTCCGCGGTCGACCTCTGTGGTCATGTGGACCCCGCGCCGCAAGCGCAGCCACTAGCGCAGTACGCCACGTCAGCACACTCGAGCGCCCTTTCTGTTGAGCCAACAGGAGGGGCGCTCGGGTGTTTTTGATTCCTGCCAGCCGATTGGAATACCCCCGTTGAGTTGGGGTTGGATGTCGTGTGAACAGCGTGAATATTCATGGGTGGGGGATCCTTGCAAAGTTTCGCAAAGTAGTAGTGCCGGAGTTGTGGCGGTAGTTAAGTCATTTCAGTTACTGTTGGGTAACTCAATCCGATATGGCGTAGCTCACTACAGAAAAGAATTGTGGCGACGCCTCCGCTTCGAAAGGACACCACCATGACCCGCTACGCAGATCCCGGCACTGAAGGCTCCATCGTCACCTACCGCGACCGCTACGACAACTACATCGGTGGCGAGTGGGTTGCCCCGGCCGACGGTGAGTACATGGACAACATCACGCCGATCACCGGTGAGGTCTTCTGCCAGGTTGCGCGTGGCAAGGAAGCAGACATCAACCTCGCCATCGATGCGGCAGAGAAGGCCTTTGAGACCTGGGGCCACACCTCGCCCGCCGAGCGCGCCAACATCCTGCTCAAGATCGCGGATCGGATCGAGGAGAACCTCGAGAAGATTGCCGTCGCGGAGACATGGGACAACGGCAAAGCCGTGCGCGAGACGCTCGCCGCAGATATCCCGCTCATGGTCGACCACTTCCGTTACTTTGCGAGCGCCCTGCGCTCCCAGGAAGGCCGCCTGTCGCAGATCGACAAGGACACCGTCGCTTACCACTTCTACGAGCCGCTCGGCGTCGTGGGCCAGATCATCCCGTGGAACTTCCCGCTCCTCATGGCGGCATGGAAGCTGGCGCCGGCGCTCGCCGCAGGCAACACGGTCGTCCTGAAGCCGGCCGAGCAGACCCCGGCCTCCGTCCTCTTCGTCATGGAGCTCATCGGCGACCTGCTCCCTGCGGGCGTCGTCAACATCGTCAACGGCATCGGCGAGGAAGCCGGTGTGGCGCTGTCCACCTCGGACCGCATCACAAAGATCGCCTTCACAGGCTCGACCCCGGTGGGCAAGATCATCAACAAGGCTGCTGCCGACAAGCTCATTCCGGTCACCCTTGAGCTGGGCGGCAAGTCCCCGTCCATCTTCTTCCCGGACATCATGGACGAGGATGACACCTACCTCGAGAAGTGCGTCGAAGGCTTCGTGATGTTCGCCCTCAATCAGGGCGAGGTCTGCACCTGCCCGTCGCGCGCGCTCGTCCACGAGTCCATCGCGGACAAGTTCATCGAGCGTGCCATCGAGCGCGTGAAGAAGATCAAGATTGGCGACCCGCTCGACACAGAGACCATGATGGGTGCCCAGGCGTCCCAGGAGCAGATGGACAAGATCACCGAGTACCTGGAGATCGGCCCGAAGGAGGGCGCGGAGGTCCTCACCGGTGGCCACGTGAATAAGGTGGAGGGCCTGGACAACGGCTTTTACATCGAGCCGACCGTCTTCAAGGGCACGAACGACATGCGCATCTT
The DNA here is from genome assembly GCF_001552965.1 of Corynebacterium sp. DNF00584. Lineage (NCBI taxonomy): Bacteria > Bacillati > Actinomycetota > Actinomycetes > Mycobacteriales > Corynebacteriaceae > Corynebacterium > Corynebacterium sp. DNF00584. The sequence continues at coordinate 57,868 of NZ_KQ959744.1, forward strand.
CCGTGAGGAGATCTTCGGTCCGGTCCTCTCCGTCGCGACCTTCAAGGACTACGACGAGGCCATTCAGATTGCGAATGACACGAACTTCGGCCTGGGCGCTGGTGTGTGGTCGCGCAATGCAAACATCTGCTACCGCGCTGGTCGCGACATTCAGGCAGGCCGCGTGTGGGTGAACCAGTACCACGTCTACCCGGCGCACGCCGCGTTCGGCGGCTACAAGGAGTCTGGTATCGGCCGCGAGAACCACCTCATGATGCTCGCTCACTACCAGGAGACCAAGAACCTTCTGGTCTCCTACAGCGAGCAGCCAGCGGGCCTGTTCTAGTAGCGCCGGGCGATAGCTCCCACGCCCTCAAAGAAGGCCGGGTCTGACCAATAGCTGGAATGGTCACCCGGCCTTCCCTGCGTTCCGGGCACGGGGTCGGCTCCAAACCACGGCGTGCTGGGATCGGTCCCGTGGACGCCGCCCACAGGACCCGTGGAATAGCGGATCGGATCGTCCGCATTCGTCACGGACCACACGCGTCCCGGAAGTTCGTCGGCGCGATGGACGCCGGCACCGGGGCTACCCACGAAGACGAGATCGTCGGCGCGCATGCCGTCGCGTGCGGCGTAGCCGGCGACCGTCGAGCCATACGAATAGCCGACCACGATATGGTGCGCGCGTGGGAAGCGGCGACGCAGCGCGCGGTGAAAACGGGTGAGCGCGCGGGCCCCCTTCTCCGCGGGAGCGCGCCGGGTGGCCAGCGGTACTCGCGGCGGCGCGTCGTATCCCACCCACGCGACGGCCGGGCTTCCCGTCGCGGTGGCGAGCGCTCGGGCATTGTCGATGTGAGACTGCCAGCTCGCCGGATTCGAGGACCCGGTGCCGGGGATATACGTGGTGATGGACGACGGTTGCGTGCGGGCGGAGGTCGGATCCACGAGGGCGGCGAACCTGCCCTCGGAGGCCTCGAGGATGAGCAGATCGGGGTTGGCTTCGGCCAAAGCTATGACGTGTGCTGGGGCGCTGGATAGATGAATCTCATGAATTCCCTCGAGTGAGAGGCCCTCGAAGTCCTCGAGACGTTGGGGTGGCTCGGCTGTGGTGTCCGAGCAGAGCGCCGCGATCTCACGGGCGCACATCCAGTCGAGCGCCTCGCCGATGCCCGCGAGCCCGGGGGCGAGGCCATCGGCAAGCGGTTCGAGGAGGTCTTCTAGTGGGGAGTAGCTGCGGAGGACTCCCGCCACGGCGGCCATTTCGGCGCGTGGTTGCTCGAGGGACGCGCGGGCGAGCTCGACGTTGTGGCGTGCGCTTTCAGGCGCGGGGCCAGCTGTTGCCAAAAATAGGGCATCCGCATGATGGCGCCACTCCACTGTGTATCCGTGCAGGTGAGAGGAGGTGGAGTCGAGTTGGGTGGCGGCGGTGGCCAAGGAACGCGCGGGGCTCATGGGAGGTCTCCTAAGCGCGCGGCGAGTGCTTCGTCGCCGACTCGAATATCAGTAAGTAGGCGTTCGAGGGCGTCGAGGTGTGCCCCGCGAGCAGTCTCAGCCTGGCTAATCGCTGACGACCAGCGAGCGGCGACGGTGGCTAAGGCGCGGGAGGTGTGTGGGCCTCCCGTGGTAGGAAAGTGCGGCGTGAAGTGGTGGCTGCGCAGAGTGGACAGGTGCTGTGGTGCGTTATCAGTGAAGTAGATCATGCCTTCACCACTACGGGGTGCGCCGCCATCTGGCAAGGGCGAAAGAAGAAATCTGTGGATAACTCACCGGCTGCCCATTACATTGGGCAACCATGAAGGTCGCAGCTGTGCAATTTACGTCCACTGGAGATACGAACGGCAACCTGGAGCGCGCCACGGAGCTTATCCGGCGCGCTGCCGGTGAGGGCGCGCGGCTTATCGTGCTGCCGGAAGCGACGGCGCAGAGCTTCGACTCTGGGCGTCTCGACACCCAGGCGTCCGACTTTGATGGCCCCTTCGCCACGGGGCTGCGCGAGGTGGCTGAGGAGTTGGAGGTCACGGTCATTGCGGGCATGTTCCGGCCTGCCGATGCCGTCGAGCGTGACGGGAAGACTATCAATCGCGTCTCGAATACCGCGCTCATCACTGGCCCTGGGATCCATCGCGGCTACGACAAGATTCACACGTATGACGCTTTTGATTACAAGGAATCAGATACCGTGCGACCGGGCACGGACCTGGTCACTTTTGACCTTGACGGCGTGACGGTGGGTGTGGCGACGTGTTATGACGTGCGCTTCCCCGAGCAGTTCCGAGACTTGGCGCGCGCGGGTGCGCAGGTCATCGCCGTGCCGTTTAGCTGGGCTGACGGTCCGGGCAAGCGCGAGCAATGGCGCCTGCTCTCGGCGGCGCGTGCGCTGGATTCCACGAGCTACATCGTGGCGGCGGGTCAGTCGCGCCCGGGCGGCGAAGCTGCGGCGGGCGAGGCCTCGGGGCCGACGGGGCTGGGGCACAGCGTTGTGGTGGGCCCCACCGGCGTGCGGCTTGAGGAGGCCGGCTACGAGGACGAGATCCTCTATGCCGACCTCGACATGGCAGAGGTGGAGAAGGCGCGTAAGGCGCTGCCTATTCTCTAGAGCTGTTACCGCTGCTTAGGGCTGGCCCACCACGGTGTGGGAGAACAGGTGAATGCGGTTGAAGACGTTCATGTTGATGCAGCCCATGAGGAATACCGCGAGGACGTCATCGCCGAGCTGCGCGCGGAGGCGGTCATAGTCCTCGTCGGGAAGGGCGCCGTGCTCGACGCTCGTGACAGCCTCGGCGATGTCGAGTCCGGCGCGCTCGAGGTCGGTGTACACGCCAGCGGCTTCGCGCCAGCCGGGAGCGAGGGCGAACTTGCGGGTGATGTCTTCGGCAGATTCTCCAGCCTCGGTGTAGAACTTCGTGGCGAGCCGCGAGTGGACGTCCGTGCAGTACGCGCAGCGGTTGACCTGTGAGACGCGGACGAAGGCGAGCTCGAGGACGGCGCGGGGGATGCCGAGCTCGGTGGCACGGGCGATGATGGTGTCCGTGACGGCGTATTGCGCGCGGGAGGTCTCCGGCATGGCGGAACGCAGCTGGATACGTGAATTATTTTCAGTCATAAATCCAGTGTAAATTCGCGCGGTGCGCCAGGCTAGAAACTGTGACTCGTTCGTCCCCAGGGGTGTTCCTCGACGGCGGTGATGCCGGCGGCGCGCAGCTTCGCGGCGGCGTCCGTGACGCGGACCTCGGGACCCACGAGAATGAAGCGGGAGCCGTGGGCGTCCTCGCGTGAGAGCATGGTCATGACAGGATCATTGGTGGGTTCGCAGTAGACGTCAGGCTCGGGCGCGCCCAGGAGGAGTGGGTCCTCCGCGGCGTCGACGAGGAGATGGACGCGCATGTCCGGGTTGAGTGCGGCCAGGTTGTCGAGCACCGTCGTGTCGTAGTGATGCCCGGGGCTCGGCGCCACCGAGTAGAGCGAGCACTCGATGTCGGCGGGGGTCTCGATGGCGGCCTCGACCTGGGCGAGGAGCCAGGTACGCACGGCCGCCCAGCCGGTGCCGAAGCAGAGGAAGACGGGGTACTCGCCGTCGCCCAGCGTGTGCGCGAACTCGCCGCGCGGCGCGCCGAGGGTCCACGTGTCGCCCACCTGGGCGCGCGCAAGAGTGCGCGAGGCATCCCCCACACCGCGCACGTGGAATTCGAGCTGGCCTGTGGAGGTCGAGGGTGCGGCCGGGGTGAGGTGACGCCAGGTGCCGGGTAAAAACTTGGAGGTCACCGGGAAATACTGACCGGGCGCAAAGTCAATGGGCATGGCGGTCTCGAGGCGCACGAGGGCGAGCTCGCGGTTGGGTCGGACGACGTCGACGACCTGTGCCTGGTGTGCCGGCGGGGTGCCTGCGAGGTCAGCCTCCTCGGCGGCGCCGGAGAGCAGGGCGGCGAGCTCGGTGAAGGCGCGCTGGGCGGCGCGGGAGGCGGCATCGGAAAGCTCAAAGGGCTTCAGGCCCGCCATGAGGGACTGGGAGAACGCGGCGAAGGCCGCGGGAGGGAAGCCGTGGCGGCGGTGGTCGCGGCCGAGGAAAGCAATGCGCTCGCGCGCTTGCGCGTTGGGCACGCCATCCTCCGAGCAGTGCTGAAGATACCACGCGAGGGCCGGAGCCATGTCCACGTGGGTCTCGGCCATGCGAAAACCAAAAATCTGGCGGGCCTCGAGAATCCTGGTGTAGAAATCCTCGTGCACGCGGTCACGAAATGCCGAGGGATTTTCTAGGATGAGGTCCGCCAGATGCTGCATATCTAGCAGTGTATTAGTCGATCGGGTAACCCGTCACCGGGCCCTCCGTATTCGGCTTCCAGCCCAGGGCCGGCGCGACGTGCGTGGCGAAGTTCTCGAGGATCTTCACGTTGACGTCGACGCCCATGTCGGTGGGCACGGTGATGAGCAGGGTATCGGTACGTGCATAAGGTTAGTTAGGGTACAAAAGCGTATGAGGTGTGTTTATGCAGCGCAGTAGTGATAATGTCGCAGCCTTTGCCTACCCCCGGCGGCCAAAGGTCTCTGGGTCGATGGGGCGCAGGCGGCGGGGGAGCTTGGCCACGACGAGGCGGTAGGACTCGGTGACCAGCTCACGGATAACCTCCGGTGGCAGGCCATCCACGAGGGTGATCCAGTGCTTCTTATTCATGTGATAGCCGGGCGTGATGAGGGGGAACTCGAGGCGCAGGCTCTCGCCGATGAGGGGATCGGACTTTACGATGGCCATGGGCTTTCCGGCTTCCTCGGTGAGCAGCGCGAAGACTTTTCCTTGGATCTTCCACACGTCCCACGCGGGGCCGAAAGGGTGGGTGAGTTGTGTGCCGGGCAGCTCGAGTGCCGCGGACCGGGCGTGGCTGAATACGGGGGCTACATCGCTCATGGTTGTAGGGTACTACCCCAGGTAGGGGTAAAGTTGCGTGATCCACACTCAAGGGCGAGCAGGAAAACTTTTAAGAATTTTCAACTTGAGTGGAACAAACTCAACTTTGGGTGCGTTATGGACAGTGAAGCCCCTAGAGTGGGGTGGCACAACGGCCGGGAACGGCAGATATATCAGGAAGAGACGAAAGAAGAAACAGGAGGAAACCATGAGCGGTTTCAACCCCACCACGAAGACTCAGGAGGCTCTGCAGCAGGCGCTGCAGACCGCCTCGAGTAACGGCAACCCGGATATCCGTCCGGCGCACCTGCTTGCCGCTATTTTGAACCAGGAAGACGGCATCGCCGCCCCCGTGCTCCGCGCTACTGGCGTGGACGCGGGCACCGTGGCCAAGGAGGCCGCGGCCCTCGTCGACGGCTATCCCAAGGCGGAGGGCGCTGGGATGGCGAACCCGCAGTTTAACCGCGACGCACTTAACGTGCTCACCCGCGCGCAGGAACTCGCGGGCGAGCTGGGTGATGAATACGTGTCGACGGAGGTGCTGCTCGCAGCCATCGCCGGCTCCAAGACGGACGCCTCGGAGCTGCTGACGAGCCGCGGCGCGACCTATGAGGCGCTCAAGGGTGCCTTCCCGTCCGTGCGTGGCGCGGCCAAGGTGACGAGCGAGAACCCCGAGGACCAGTTCCAGGCCCTCGAGAAGTACTCGACGGACCTCACGGCGCGTGCCCGCGAGGGCAAGATTGACCCGGTTATTGGTCGTGACCAGGAGATTCGCCGCGTCGTGCAGGTGCTCTCGCGCCGTACGAAGAACAACCCGGTGCTCATCGGCGAGCCCGGCGTCGGTAAGACTGCCATCGTGGAAGGCCTTGCCCGTCGCATCGTCGCGGGTGACGTCCCGGAGTCGCTCAAGGGCAAGACTCTTATTAGCTTGGACCTCGGCTCTATGGTCGCCGGTGCGAAGTACCGCGGCGAATTCGAGGAGCGCTTGAAGGCCGTGCTGGACGAGATTAAGGCCTCGGACGGCCAGATCATTACGTTCATCGATGAGCTCCACACCATCGTGGGCGCCGGTGCGACCGGCGAGGGCTCCATGGACGCGGGCAACATGATTAAGCCCATGCTCGCCCGCGGTGAGCTGCGCCTCGTGGGTGCGACGACGCTCGACGAGTACCGCAAGTACATCGAGAAGGACGCCGCGCTTGAACGCCGCTTCCAGCAGGTCTACGCTGCCGAGCCCTCTGTCGAAGACACCGTCGGTATTCTCCGTGGCTTGAAGGAGCGCTACGAGGTGCACCACGGCATCCGCATCCAGGACTCTGCCCTGGTCGCGGCAGCGGAGCTGTCCAACCGGTACATCACCAACCGCTTCCTCCCGGATAAGGCCATCGACTTGGTCGACGAGGCGGGCTCGCGCCTGCGCATGGAGATTGACTCCTCGCCGCAGGAGATCGACGAGCTCGAGCGCATTGTCCGCCGCATGGAGATCGAGGAACTCGCGCTGAAGAAGGAGTCTGATGCCGCCAGCCAGGACCGCCTGGCCAAGCTGCAGCAGGAACTCGCGGACGAGCGTGAGAAGCTGGGCGAGCTCAAGGCGCGCTGGGCGAACGAGAAGAAGTCCATCGATGATGTCCAGGCCATCAAGGAGCAGCTCGACGAGCTGCGCCGCCAGGCCGAGATCGCGGAGCGCGACGGCGACCTCGCCGCGGCCTCCGAGATCAACTACGGCAAGATCCCGCCGCTGGAGAAGGAGCTGGCCGAGGCCGAGGCGGCATCGGCAGAGCATAAGAACACCATGCTCACCGAGGAAGTCACCCCGGACACCATCGCGGAGGTCGTCTCTGCATGGACCGGCATCCCCGCCGGCAAGATGCTCCAGGGCGAGACCGAGAAGCTCCTCCACATGGAGGACGTCCTGGGCGAGCGCGTCGTGGGACAGAAGGCTGCCGTCGCCGCCGTGTCCGACGCCGTGCGTCGCGCACGCGCTGGCGTCGCCGACCCGAACCGCCCGACCGGCTCCTTCCTCTTCCTTGGCCCCACTGGCGTGGGTAAGACGGAGCTGGCCAAGGCGCTTGCGGAGTTCCTCTTCGACGATGAGTCGGCCATGGTCCGCATTGACATGTCCGAGTACGGCGAGAAGCACTCCGTTGCGCGCCTCGTCGGTGCCCCTCCGGGATACGTCGGCTACGACGCTGGTGGCCAGCTCACGGAGGCGGTCCGCCGTCGCCCGTACACCCTCGTCCTCTTCGACGAGGTCGAGAAGGCCCACCAGGACGTCTTTGACGTGCTGCTCCAGGTACTCGACGAAGGCCGGCTTACTGATGGCCAGGGTCGCACGGTGGACTTCCGCAACACCGTGATCATCCTCACGTCCAACCTGGGCGCAGGTGGCACGGAAGAGCAGGTCATGGAGGCCGTCAAGCACGCCTTCAAGCCGGAGTTTATCAACCGTCTCGACGATGTGGTGGTCTTCGAGTCGCTGTCCCCGGAGCTGCTCGCCGGCATCGTGGACATCCAGCTTGGCGCCCTCGGCGCACGCCTTTCGGGCCGCCGCCTCACCCTGGACGTCACGCCGGAGGCCAAGTCCTGGCTCGCCGAGCGCGGCTACGACCCGGCCTACGGTGCACGCCCGCTGCGCCGGCTTATCCAGCAGGCCATCGGCGACAAGCTTGCCAAGCTCCTGCTCGCCGGTGAGATTGTCGACGGCGACACGGTCCACGTCGACCGCGCCGCGGATGGTGAAGCGCTCACGCTGAGCGCTTAACCTGCGCCGACGCCGCGTGTCCGGCAACCCTTCGCTCATGTCCCTACACTGTGGGGGCATGAGCATTGCGGTTTCTCCCCAAGACCTGAAAAGTCATCTTTATCAAGGCCAGCGCTCCACGGTCGTCTACACCACGTGGGCACCGACCGAGGGCGCAGCTTTCAACCAATTTTCTTCGCTCCACATCCCCACCTCCCACTTCGCTGACACCGCCCTCGCGTTTGCTGGCACCCCCGGCTCCCGCGTGGGCCGCAACCCCCTGCCGGATCCGGACAAACTCCAGAACTGGTTTGAACGCCTCGGATTGCGCGCCGAGTACCCCGTCGTCATCTATGACGACGGCCGCGGACTCTTCGCCGGCCGCGCCTGGTGGACGCTGCGCTGGGCTGGCGTGGGCGACGTCCGCCTCCTCAACGGCGGCTTTGCGGCTTGGCGCCGCGCCGGGCTGGAAACGCTGACCGGCCCCGGCAACCTGCCGCTGCACTCCAACCTCGTGGTCGTGCCCGGCGGCATGCCCACCGCCACGATCGACGAGGTTAAGGAGCATCTCGCGAACCCGGACCCGGAAGTCCAGCTCATCGATACCCGCTCGCCCAGCCGCTTTACCGGCCGCCGCGAGCATCTCGACCTCAAGGCCGGTCACATTCCGGGGGCCATCAACGTCCCGGAGCGTGAGCTCCATGTGGACGACGAGACGTGGCTGTGGAAGTCCCCGGAAGAAATCCGCGCCGTCTTTGAAACCGCCGGGGTCAACCTCGACACCATCGACAAGGCCATCATCTACTCCGGCTCGGGCAACCACTCCGCGCTGGCCATCGCCGCCCTAGAAATCGCCGGCCTGCCCAGCCCCCGCCACTTCGTGGGCGGCTGGTCCCAGTGGTCCGCCGTGCGCGACAACCCTGCCGAGCGCGGTGACTAACACGCGGGGACGAACACGCAGCAACTAACGCCCGGGAGCGCACCAGGGGACGTAGACTAAGGCACTAATGGCTGTCATACTTCTCCTCCTTGCGCTCCTCACCGGCGGCGCCGGCGCCTACCTGTGGTGGCTGTCCGGTCGCCCGGCTTCCGATGCCCCCGCTCAGCGCCCCGCCGTCTCCGGCACGTCCGCCGAGGCCCGCGACGCTGAAACTGCCCCAGAGGAAGCACAAGAATCTGAAGAAGACGACTTCTTCGGCGAGTGGTCCGACGACTCCCACGACCTCCAGGACGCACCGAGCGACGCGCCCGTCACCGAGGCCGAGCAGGCTGAGCAGGCCGAGGCAACTGAGGAAGCGGGGGACGAGGACGACAACACCGCCGAGGTTTCCGAAGAACCCACCCCCATCATCGACGCCGATCCCGCTCCGACCCATGGCCGCCATGCCGCCTGGACGGACGACGATGACGTTGACCACGACGTTGACGGAGCCCTGTTCGATTCCGAGTCCTCTGACTCGGCGGAGCCCGAGCCGGACGACGCCGACTTTTCCGATACGAACGCTGTCGCCGACGACGCCACCGACAACACCGAGAGCATCGACGAAGAAGACAACGAGGACAGCAACCTCGACAGCGACCTCGGGGACGGCGCTGAGGACGCCGAAGACACCGCATCCGAACCCGAGCTCATCCGCGGTCGTCGCTCGCTGCTGGGAAGCCTGCCCGGTGCCGTGGCCCGTGAGCGGCGTGCCTGGGCTGCGGCGCGTGACTATGACTTCGCGAAGCAGGACGAGTACCTCGTCGACGAATTCACCCGCGGCGCGGCTGCAGGTGGCGCGGCGCCGCACGACGTGGTGGCCGGCCGCGTGCTGGGCCACGAGATGCTGCTCATGGACATCGGCGGCGTCAACGTTATGGCCATGCGCACCGGCGCGGCCTCGGACATCGTCGTCGACTTCCGCCGCACTGGCGCGCTCGAGGACACCGGCGCAGATGATCTCGTTCCCGCCTTCGAGGCCCAGGGCTTTAGCGTCTACGCCTCTGATGCCGCCGTCGCTGAGCGTCTTATCGACGCCCGCGTGCGCACGGCGCTCGACTCCTTCCCGCACGAGGTCACCGCGGTGTGGATGGAGTCCGAATGGGTGCTCGCCCAGATGACCAAGGACGCCCGCGCCGTCGAGTGGGATGCCATGCAGGCACCGCTGGCGCTGCTCGCCGATTGCGCCCGCGTCCTACCGCCGCGCTCGCAGGCCGCGCAGGTACTGCGCCTCGGCGATGGGGACCCCACCCGCTCGATGGAGCAGGAGGCTGTCACCCTGGCCAGCGGCCCAGCCCTCGTGGCGCCGGAACGCGACGAATTCGAGTACCCGCCCGTCGAGCGCCCTGAGGAACCCGTGCCCATGCCTAGCCGCGTGACCTCCGACGTCCGCGGTCCCGTCGAGCTCACCGCGCTCGGCGCGGACGAGGTCGACGCCATCGCGGACGGTAAGGACCACCCCGACATCGACGAGCGCGCCCCGCGCGTGCGCCGCTACCTCGACGGCAAGTCGAGCATCTTTGGCGACGACTAAAACGACGACTAAGAACACTCGGAGACCGCCACGAAACGCCGCGGGCGGTCGAAGTAAGCTGTACACAGACCACTCGCAGACGTAATCAAAGGAGCGCTCATGACCGCACGTGAACTCGATCAGGCCAAGCTGGACCGCCTGGCGGAATTGGTAAAGGAACTCGCCGTCGTCCACGGCAAGGTCACGCTGTCCTCGGGCAAGGAAGCTGATTACTACGTCGACCTGCGTCGCGCGACGCTGCAGCACGAGGCCTCCCGCCTTATCGGTTCGCTCTTGCGCCAGCTCACCGCGGACTGGGATTACGTCGCCGTCGGCGGCCTGACCCTGGGCGCCGATCCGGTTGCGACCTCCATCATGCATGCAGACGGTCGCGACATCGACGCGTTCGTCGTGCGCAAGGAAGCGAAGAAGCACGGCATGCAGCGCCGCATCGAGGGCTTCGACGTTAAGGGCCAGAAGGTTCTCGTTGTTGAGGACACTACGACCACGGGCAACTCGCCGCTTACCGCCGTCGCCGCCCTGCGCGACGCCGGTGCCGAGGTCGTGGGCGTTGCCACCGTCGTCGACCGCGCAACGGGCGCCGCGGACGTCATCAAGGCCGAGGGCCTGGAGTACCGCTTCCTCCTCGGTCTCGAGGATCTGGGCCTTGCCTAAGCCGGGGGCATCGGAAAGCGCGGCGAACCCGTACGCCGAGGGCCGTGGCCCTACCGAGTGGAACGAAGGCCGTCATGGCGTAGGCCCGTGGGAGGGCCCGCTGCCAGACGATCCGCGTTACGACCCGGAGCTGCTCACGGACGGTGACCACCGCAACGTCGTCGACGCGTACCGGTACTGGACGCGCGAGGCGATCGTCGCGGACATCGATACCCGGCGGCATCCGCTGCACATCGCGATCGAGAATTTCGAAAACGACTCGAATATCGGCACCGTCGTGCGCACCGCCAACGCGTTTGCGGTCGATACGGTGCACATTGTGGGTCGTCGCCGCTGGAACCGCCGCGGCGCCATGGTCACCGACCGCTATCAGCACCTCATGCACCACGACACGGTGGGGGAGCTCATCGAATGGGCACACGACCACGGTGTGACCGTCGTCGCCATCGATAACACGCCCGGCTCGGTGCCGCTGGAGACCGCGGAACTGCCCGAAAAATGCCTGCTCCTTTTCGGCCAAGAAGGCCCCGGCGTGAGCGCCGAAGCACAAGATAACGCCGTGATGACATGCTCCATCGCGCAGTTCGGTTCGACGCGCTCCATTAACGCGGGCGTGGCGGCGGGCATCGCCATGCATGCGTGGATCCGCCAGCACGCTGATCTGTCTCGCGCGTGGTAACAAGCGGTATAGAATAGCGATGTTTGTAGTGCGGCCGTCGTGCCGCAGAACCTCACACCGACCATAAGGGACACGCATGAACGAGACGTGGGCACACCGCGCAGACCTCGCGGAAACCGCGATCAACGAGCGCCACGCCTCCGCGGTGTGGGGGCTGCCGCGCACCAATCTCGCCGTTGTGTCCTGGCCGCCGACGCTCAAAGAAAAGCTCTTCATTCACTGGCACTACTGGTGGCAGGCGCACTACCTCGATTGCCTTGTCGATGCCGCCGAGCGTAAGAACACCAAGGCTCGCCGCCGTCGCATCGCGGATACTGTCCGCGGCATTCGCATTCGCAACGTCGAGTCGCTCACGAAGAACCGCTACTACGATGACAAGGCGTGGTTGGCGCTTGCCATGGGGCGTGCTGGCGAAGTTAAGAACATGAAGCGCGCCAAGCGGCTTGGTGCGCTGGAGCTCAACATCGCGGCGGGTCTCGATCCGAAGCTCGGCGTGCTGCCGTGGCGCGAAGGGGAGTCGTTCCTCAACGTGCCCTCCAACGGTCCAGGCGCCATCATGCTCGCGCGCCGGGGACGCATCGCCGAGGCACGCACCATCGTCGACTGGATTTACGACCACCTCATCGATGATGACGGTCTCGTCATGGACGGCGTGCGCATGCGCATGGACGGCCCCGAGATCGTCCGCGTCATCCATCCGTACTGCCAGGGCGTCGTCTTAGGCGCGTGCCTAGAGATCGCGCTGAACCTGCGCGAGCGTGCCGGGGTTACCTCGCTCGAAGACATCGACACCGTCCACGAGGCAGAGCTCGTCGAGGACCTCATGCAGTACCTCACTCGCATTCGCGGCCTCGTCCAGGCGGTAGCGTCGTACCAGGCCACGCCGTCGGGCGTTCTCAACGCGGTGACCGGCGACGGCGACGGCGGCCTGTTCAAGGGCATCCTCGCGCGCTACCTCGCGGACGTCGCCGTGCGCCTGCCGGGCGACTCGCCGGCCAACCGCGCGACGAAGAAGCTCGCCGCCCGCCTCGTGCGTGCCTCGGCTGAGTCCGCGTGGGAGCACCGCCTTGAAGTCGACGGCCTGCCCATCTTCGGCACGGACTGGGCTGCCGATGCCCGCCTGCCGCACAACTACGGCTTCGCCTCGACCACCCTCAGTGAGCGCGTCGGCCTCATCCGCGTCGCTGAACGCGACCTCTCCGTGCAGCTTTCCGGCTGGATGCTTCTTGAGGCCTGCGCACGGATTTATCGCGAGCTGGACATCTAGCCGGCTGCCGCCGTACTCCGCCCACCCACCGGGCGCAACCGCCGTGGCCCGAATGCAGGCTTTCCACCCGAAATTTCACACATTCCCTGTCCCCGCGTGCCCTCGAGATGTGCGAGTGGGCAGGGATTTTGCGTAGCTGGCGACAGATCGGGCACAAAGTACAACAAATGTCACAAAAATTAGGTCGACATGATCCGCTTAACGCGGGCATACTTGGAGGGGTAAACATATCGGCTCCGAACACCCAAGGATGATTCAATGCCTATCGCAACCCCTGAGGTCTACAACCACATGCTGGATACCGCCAAGAAGGGCGGCTTCGCATTCCCGGCCATCAACTGCACCTCCTCTGAGACCATCAACGCAGCACTACGTGGTTTCGCTGAGGCAGAGTCTGACGGCATCATTCAGTTCTCCACCGGTGGTGCGGAGTTCGGTTCCGGCCTGTCCGTGAAAAACAAGGTTGCTGGCGCCCAGGCTCTCGCAGCGTTCGCGTACGAGGCAGCCAAGCACTACGGCATCAACGTTGCTCTCCACACGGACCACTGCCAGAAGGAAGTTCTGGACGAGTACGTCCGCCCGCTCATCGCCATCTCCCAGGAGCGCGTCGACCGTGGCGAGCTCCCGCTGTTCCAGTCCCACATGTGGGACGGCTCCGCTATCCCGATCGACGAGAACCTCGTCATCGCCCAGGAGCTGCTGGAGAAGGCCCACAAGGCCAACATCATCCTTGAGGTCGAGATCGGCGTCGTCGGCGGCGAGGAGGACGGCGTCCAGGCTAAGGCTGGCGCTAACCTCTACACCTCCGTTGAGGACTTCGAGAAGACCATTGACGCACTGGGCACCGGCGAGAAGGGCCGCTACCTGCTGGCCGCTACCTTCGGTAACGTCCACGGCGTCTACAAGCCGGGCAACGTCAAGCTGCGCCCGGAGGTTCTGGACGAGGGCCAGAAGGCTGCTATCGCTAAGCTCGGCCTTGACGCTGACGCTCAGCCGTTCGACTTCGTCTTCCACGGTGGCTCCGGCTCCGAGAAGGAGAAGATCGAGCAGGCTCTGTCCTACGGTGTTGTGAAGATGAACGTCGACACCGACACCCAGTACGCCTTCACCAACCCGGTTGCTCGCCACATGTTCGAGAACTACGACGGTGTCTTCAAGATCGACGGCGAGGTGGGCAACAAGAAGGTCTACGACCCGCGTTCTTACATGAAGAAGGCCGAGCAGGGCATGTCCGAGCGCGTTGTTGAGGCCTGCACCGACCTCCACTCCGTGGGCAAGACGGTCTCCAAGTAAAACGCACGACTCGTCACAGCGGTAAGCGCTGCTGACACCTCCTGAATACCTCCGCACCGCGGCTCATCATCGGGCCGTGGTGCGGAGGCTTTTTCTGCCACCACACCCTTAGGACCATAACCCGCTGTCGCGCCACGGCATGACCGCTAAAATCAGGCATCATGGCGACTGAGAAACAACCTTCCCGCGTGCGACAGACCACCCGCGAAACCTTGCGCACGGTGGATAAGTCGCTCAAAGCTCGTTTTGGCCGCCTGCGCAACCGCTTCGTCTACATTCTGCAGATCACGCTGGGCGCCGGCCTGGCCTTCTTCGTTGCGCACAGCTTCTTTGGTCACTCGCAGCCGTTCTTCGCGCCGATGTCGGTTATCATCATTCTCGGCCTGTCCGGCAGTGACCGCCTCAAGCGCGCCATCGAGCTCTCCGTCGGCGGCATCATCGGCGTCATCGTGGGCACTTTCCTCGTCGACACTCTCGGCACAGGCCCTATCCACATGACCATCATCATTGGCGTCTCCTTACTTATTGCGTCCTTTGTGACGAGTTCGCAGCTGGTGAGCAACCAAATCACTATCGGCGCCATCCTTATCGCCACCATCATGCCGCCGGAGGAGATGGGCGGCCTTTCCCGCGCCATCGACGCAGTCATCGGCGCCGTCATCGGCGTGGTCATGATTGCGCTTATTCCTAATTCACCGCTGCGTGCCGGCCGCGGGGAAGTCTCCAAGGTCCTGCGCGTCGCGAGCTCTGTGCTTTCCGATGTCGCTCAAGGCCTCCGCAAGGACGACCCCGAGGGCATTCGTGACGCCCTCGACGCCGTCCGCGGCACCCAGGCCGATATCAATAAGATGCTCGCCGCCGCGAAGGGCGGCAAAGAGACAGCAAAGGTTTCGCCCTTCCTCTGGGCGTCGAAGCGCAGTATTCGGTCGCTCGAGCGCACCTTGTCCCCGGTGGACAATGCTGTGCGCGGCGTTCGCGTCCTGGCGCGCCGCGCGCGCGTCCTCGCCGAGGATGGCGACCACGTCTCACCCGTCCAGTTGGAACTCATCGAAGAGCTTTCCGATGCCGCCCAAGCCCTTGGCGCCCTCTACTCCGAGTCTGCACGGGAGCAGCGGCTCCACGAAGCAGAAATCATTCCCGAAACCATCCACCAGTTGCGCTCCATCGCAGCGCGCGCCGGAATGGACGTCGTGGCAGACACTCACGTGCTCTCGGCCTACGCCATCCTCGCGCAGACGCGCTCCATCACCGTCGATCTGCTCATGGTCTGCGGCATGTCGCGCGAATCCGCGGTGGCGGCGCTGCAGCCAACCTCCGCGCACCCCGCCTATCCGCCCGAGGTACACGGCGAATAGCCGAACCTGTATTTTCCCTGCGGATTAAAACTAAGATAATTGTAAGTAGTTGCCTTATACGATTATTGCGGCGCGATAACATCGGCATGATTTTAAGGTCTTCACGGTTTGTAGGACGATTATCTCCCTTTCTGTTGCAGAACTAATTGGACGGTTGACCTGTGTCGATGCTTTGTGCTCCACGAGAGGTAGGGAGGGGGGATAGATATGAGTCCGTATGAATCTATCGAAAAAGGTACACGTGCCATTATGGCTATGATTCTGGCCGAAAAGTGCTGCTTAACCGGTGAAGTGAGTGGTATACACACTTCGTGAAAGTAAAGTCCATGTGAATTCTGCGAGTCGGAAATGTGACCATGAATATAAAAGAAAATGCGTAATAAAATTGCCTCAGATGTTTAACGAAGTGGATGTGCCTACTGACCTGCGGTTACCCCGAGTTGCACATTTCAATCTTCAATTTGACACGTCAACAATCATAGGTTTCTGGTGAGATCCTATTAAATTTCTCTTGGTTTGTTTGGTAGCCTCGCTCCTGCAGTTTGGGCTTAGCTGTGTGTAACCGTCACGCGAGCTGGGTTTCAATTCAGATCTTTTAGGGAGTTTTTCAAAAAAATGAAGCGTCTTTCTATGACCCAGCGCCTGGGTCGTAACGCCATCACCGCCTTCATGGTCGGTGCCATGGCTACGAGCACCGTGGTTGTCACTGCTCCGGCCGCGCTGGCCGAGTCCGGTATTTCCGTGCGGTCCGCGGACAACTTCAAGGCCGTCCAGGATGGTGACAAGTACCTCGGCTCCGAGCTGTCCAATGCAGGCCTGGCCAAGACCGGCAACCTGGGCTGGGGCTGGTGCATCGACGGTGCGTCGAACATACCTGCTCCCACTGCGAACTACGACCTTGGCAAGATGACCCACGCCGTGTGGACCTCCAGCGATGGAAGCCGCATCGTTGACCTCTATGCAGATAACGCTGAGTCGACGCAGCTGCGCAACGCCCTCCTGACCCTTGCCGAGGGCATGTCCGACGGCTACGAGTCTGGCGATCTGGACAAGGCTAAGGAGTACCAGCTCTTCTTCCGTGCGCTTGCAGGTTCCTACAATGGAGAAATCCGCCAGCTTCGCGCTGCGGTCAGGGGCGTATTCAGTGACTACACCGGTGGTTACAATAACCACCTCGCTCGCTTCAAGGAGCTGACCGGCTACACCATCGACAACAAGAACAACCTCTCTTCTGTGGGCCAGCCGGCGAAGACCTACGACAAGTCTGCCTACATCACGATTGGTGCACCGAAGGGCTTCCAGCTCTTCGCTACGAACACCAAGGGCGACCCCAACTATGCGAAGAAATACACCCAGCGCATTCTGACCCCGTACCAGCCGGGTATCAAGGAAAACCCGCCGCAGCCGACCCCGGAAACCACCCCGGCCCAGCCAACCACCGTCACCCAGGCCGTCCCGACCACGGTGACCAAGGATGTTCCGACCACTGCTGTTGAGACCGTGACGGTCACCAAGCCGAACATCACCGAGCGCGTCACTGAGACGGTCACGAACGAGAAGACCACCAAGGAAGTCATCACCGTTCCGGCCGAGCCGACGACCGTCGTGAAGAACGTAACCAACATTACGAACTACTACAACTACTCGAACGTCTCCAACGGCGGCTCGATCGACCTGAACTTCGAATGGTCTCACAACCAGGGTGACGTCAAGATCGTCGAGGGCGGCGAGGACTTCGACGTTAAGGTCGATGAGAACGGCAAGCTCGTTGTCATCGGCAAGAACGGCAAGACCTCTGGCACCGTTGTCGTTGTCATCACTGACAAGAAGGGCAACGAGCATAAGATCACCATCAACGTTGACGGTGGCTCGAACACCTCCACCGAGGTCAACAACTACATCATCAAGATCGGTGATGGCGAGTCCACCAAGCTCATCGATGGCAAGATCGTCATCGTCAACGACTCCAACAAGGATAAGAACGGCAACCCGCTCGTCATTATCGAAAACGGCGCCGTCAAGGTGAATCCGGACCGCACCTCCGGCGGTACCGTCGTCATCAACATCACCGATAGCAATGGCAAGGTCATCGGAACCTACACCATCGTTGTGACGGAGCCGACGAAGGTCCAGGAACTGAACATCAACCTGGAGCACAGCGATAACCAGAAGCAGACCGGCACCATCGTTATCGACGGCGCAGTGACCTACGAGGTCGAGCAGGGTGGCACGATCATCTCCGTTGACAACAACGGCAAGATCACCCCGAAGGACGGCCAGTCCGGCACCGCGATCGTCATTGTCAAGGACAAGGACGGTAAGGTCATCGGTCGCGTGACGGTCAACGTCACCTACAACGATACCCAGGTCTCCCAGCTCGAGCAGAACATCACGATTGAGGGCAACTCGGCCAACAACACGGATAAGCACAAGTTCACCCTCACCGTCACCGGCGACTACAAGGTCGACTCCTACGAGTCTGACAAGGTCACCGTCACCCTGGAAAACGGCCGTCTCGTTGTCACCCCGGTCGACGGCTTTGTTGGCAAGACCGACATCGTCCTCAAGGATGCCAAGGGCAACACCATCACCATTCACGTGACCGTGACGCCGGCCAAGGAAGACACCACTGAGGTGGCCAACAACAACGTTGAGGTCACTATCAAGGACAACCAGACCTACCAGGTGTCCCGCACCGACATCGTCGGCACGATCACCAGGACCAACGTTGACACGACCATCGCCGATGTCATCCAGGTTCCGGGCGGTTTCGAGGTCGTTCCAGTCAAGGGTGCGAAGGGCACCATCGAGTTCGAGGTTACTCTCCAGGGTGGTTCCACCATCACCTACAAGGTCAACGTTGAGCCGACCGCTCGCTACCTCGATGTCGCAGAGCAGGTCGTCACCATTCCGAACACCCACCCGGGTTTCACCATCAACAAGGGTGAGACCACCAACGTCATCGTTCTCGTTGATGAGAACGGCAAGGAGATCTCCTCCAGCGACGTCATCGATGTCGATGTCAACACCGGTAAGGTCACCCCGAAGAAGGACGCCAAGGGCACGGCGTACATCGAAGAGCGCGACGCACGCGGCAACGTTCTCGTTCGCTACATCGTGAACGTCACCGAGGGCACCGTCGTTAAGGACACCAAGACCGTCACCGAGAAGACCGAGCTCACCATCAACCGCGGTGGCTCCAACACCACTCTGGTTGTCAAGGAAGGCTCTGAGTTCTACGACGTCAAGGAAATTTCTGAGGGTGTCTTCCACGTCGTGACCAAGCTGCCTAACGGCGCTACCTCCGGCAAGATCGTGGTCGAGGAACGCAGCTCCAACGGCACCGTGCTGAAGGAGTACACCATCAACGTGACTCCGGCCGAGAAGACCACGGTCAAGGAGAACTACGCGAACATTTGGAACACCTCAACCGTTGTTGTGACCCCGGGCGCGAGCGACCACACGCTGAAGATCACCTCCGGCGGTAACATCGCGAAGATCGACAAGAACTCCAATGGCACCTGGACCCTCGATCCGAACGATGGCGCAGAAGGCCTCGTGGTTGTTGAAGAGACCACTGCTGACGGCACCGTCGTTGCTCACTACAACGTCACGGTTCTTAAGAAGAACGATGCCGCACAGCCAGGCAAGGGTGGCAACATCGTCATCGACAAGGACTCTGATGTTATCTCCTCCGGCAAGATCACCATCAATGGTTCGGACAAGGCTCCGAACTCCGGTGCTGTCGAGGTGACTCAGGGCAAGGACCTCATCACCGTCACGAAGGATCCGAAGACCGGCGAAATCATCATCACCAAGAAGGACGGTGCCGGCTCGGGTATCGCCGTCGTGGCTGAGAAGGACAAGGACGGCAATGTCGTCCGCGAAATCACCATCACGGTTCGCCCGGATGGCACCATCTCCACCGATGATGTGAAGACCGACAACAAGGGTGGCATCTCCAAGGACGGCGTTGTTGTTGACAACAACGGCTCCACGATTGTGGTTAAGGACGGCGAGTCCGCCGTCGTCCGTGACCAGAATGGCAACAAGCTCGACATCGTCATCGAGCGTAAGTCTGATGGCACCATCGTTCTCCGCGACAAGGACGGCAACATCCTTACGCAGGACAAGCTGAAGGAACTCAGCGGCGGTAACAATGTCATCGTCGTGGTCATCGACCGTAGCGGCCAGGTTGTCAAGGAGTCCACGACGGACGTCACCCCGGACAAGAAGGGCGGCGACGAGGACAATAACAACAACAATGGCGGCACCCAGACCGACAACGGTTCCTCCGGCAAGGACAACGAGGGTTCCTCGAACCCGACGTGTATTGCTACTGGCTTGGCTGCAGGCCTGCCGCTGCTGGCTCTCATCCCGCTGGGTCTCGCTTCCCAGGTGAAAATCCAGCTGCCGGGCGTAGACCAGTTCTCCAACCAGATCAATGGCGCTCTGCGCGACTTCAACACGCAGGCGCAGCGCCAGCTGGGCATTTTCAACCGTGATATCTCCCGCGCTATCGAGGGAGCCCTCGGCGGTGGCGTGAAGGTTCAGGGCACTGAGAACGCTGGTCTCATCCTTGCCGGCACCGCTGCCGTGGGCATCGGTCTGCTGCTCGCTGACGGCGTCATGCGTGCCTGCGGCGCGGAGGAGTACACCTCTTCCCACGCTATCCAGCAGGCGGCTGGCGGCGAGGGTTCCTCTGCTTCCAACGCAACTGAGAAGTAGTCAGCCGCACGGCGAAAGCCCCGGCTCCTCGGAGCTAGGGCTCACGCCCCTGGCGTGAGGGCCCTGAGGCTCGCAGACAGGGCTAACCACTCATAAAAAGACGAATACTCACAACCCGGTGTAAACGGTTTCCCGGGAAGTGAGTATTCGTCTTTTTCGTGTGAAGTGGCGCGCCGTGCACGCTTCAGTGAGGGGCGGCCACCGCGACGGTGCTAGTGACTACCTTTGCCCGTCGTCGGTGAGGAGGGCTGCGGCGGGTGCAAGGCGCGCGGCGACAAGCGCGAGCCGCGTGTGGCTGAGTCGCGCGAACTGGCGAGCGTTGCCTAGACCGCGGTTAGGGTCGTGCGATTTGAAGGTCGCGCAGGTGGCGGTAGAACGTCACGCGGTCCACGGGCCGCTTGGCAGAAACGCCGTCGACGACGACGCGCATCTCGGCGCCGCCGGCTTGGACCGCGCGGCCGGTGCGCACACTCTCGTGGTCGAGGGCGCCGGGTTCCGGCGTGTGCCGGTTCCGCAGACGCGCGAGGAAGCCCTTGGGAGCGGGTGGCTCGCCGTAGAGGGGACCGAGCGCTTTCGCCGCAACGATGCCGGGGGCGTCGAGCATGGGCACGAGACGAGTGCCCCACGCGCCGGCGCCGGCTTCCTGGCGCACGAGCACGGCGTCATCGACGATGATTTCGCCGGTGATTTCGCCGCCATCCCAGGAACAGATGGCCGCGGAACCAGCGATGGCGAGGCCGGAGTCGTTGCGGATGAGAGGCACGGGACGCACGGGTGCGGTGAGGGCCACGGACCATGCGGCCTCGGCATCGGTGGGCAGTCCCCAGTTGTGGGCGGCGGTGGAAGCGGAGGCTGGGGTAGAGGGGGCATCGGCAAGCTGGGCGGGCACGAAGCCGAACTCGACCCACATGTAGTCCGCGCGCATGGCGCGCGTGAGAACGGCAGAGAGCGCGGCGTCCGTGCCGACAACGACGGTGCGCAGGGGCTCCGGCACAGGCTGCGGGGCGAGCTGCGGGGTGCCGAGGTGAGAGACGTCGGGCTGCGCGGCAATCTCGTCGAGCGAGGGTGTGGGGTCCTCCGGGAGAATCTCTGTCGCGAGGGCATCCATGACCTTGAGTTCCTGGCGGGTGGGGATCGCGGAAAGATCGTGGACGTGAGCGTCCTTGGGTAAGGAAGCGGGAAGCGGTGCGTCGGTGCCGCAGCGCAGGACGAGGTACGTCATGAAAGACCCCTTGGATGAAATATGAGTGGTGAGTTTTAAGCCTACAAAATGCGGGCGGGGTAATTGGGTCGCGGCGCCCACACATGCGTGAGTTAGTTGTTTGGGCCACGTAACGGTAAACTGGCCCAGTTACACTGCCCCCTTTTGTTGCGCTAAACGGGGCGCTGTCGCGCTCGCAACCTTGAGTTCTAACCCCAAGAAGGCCTGAGGTATATATGGATATCGAATTTTCTCTCATTCAGTCGGTGGGTTTTTCCATCGTCGTGCTCATCATTGGCATGTGGCTCAAAAGGCGTATCTACTTCTTTGAGCGCTTTGCCATTCCGTCGCCGGTTATCGGCGGCTTTTTGTTTGCCATCATCAATCTGATCCTGCGCCAGACCGGGCTGGCGAATATCACGTTCGACGTGACCGTTCAGTCCTTCTTTATGGTCATCTTCTTTACCTCGGTGGGCTATGGCGCCTCCATCAAGATGCTCAAGAAGGCCGGCCCGAAGGTCATGGTCTTCCTCGTGCTGTGTACGGTGCTGTGCTTCTTCCAGGATCTCGTGGCCGTGCTCCTCGCGCCGCTCGTGGGTGTGTCCAAGGACCTCGCGCTCATGACGGGCTCGGTGTCCATGACTGGTGGCCACGGCGTGTCCGGCGCGATTTCCCCGCTCGTGGAGGAATCCGGCGTCACGGGTGCAGAGACCGTCGCCTACACCTCCGCGACGTTCGGACTCGTGGCCGGCTCCCTCCTGGGCGGCCCCATCGCTAATCGCCTCATCCTCAAGCACCAGCTCCACAAGCAGGAGTCGGAGAAGGTCCACATCGACACCTCTCTTCTCGAGCAGGGCGTACGCAAGCTGCGCCAGGACCGAATTATGCACGCGTTCATCGTGATCCTGCTCGCCATGTTCATCGGCTCCTTCATCACGGACTTCCTCAACACGTGGGTCGGCACCTTCACGGAAAAGGCCGCCTTCCCCGTCTACCTGGGCACCATGCTCGTGGCCGTCTTCTTCCGCTATATCAACGATAAGTACGAGCAGCGCGAATACGAAGAACTCGTGCCCGTCCAGGAAGTCGAAATCGTGGGCACCGTGGGCCTCAACATCTTCCTGGCTATGGCGCTGATGAACGTCCGCCTGTGGGAGCTTGCCGATGTCGCCGTGCCCCTTCTCGTCCTTCTCCTCGGCCAGGTCATCCTCATGGCCACCGCCGCGTACTTCATTACCTTCCGCGTTATGGGCAAGAACTACGATGCCGCCGTGCTCGTCGCCGGCCAGGTCGGCTTCGGCATGGGTGCCACCCCCAACGGCATGGCCAACATGGAATCCGTCACCACCAAGTTCAAACCTTCCCCGCTCGCCTTCTTCATCGTGCCCATCGTCGGCGGCATGTTCATCGACTTCACCAACTTGTTCATTATTCTGGGCTTCCTCAACTTTGCGTAGTACTCGTCTCCGGTGCCGGCTGACGTCTCGTGGAGTCAAGCGCAGCTGAACAGGCGTAAATGGTGTGAGCCAGATGGTGTATTTCACCCTCAAATGAGACAAATACACCATCTGCCTCACACCATCTTTATTTGTGCTCGGTCGGCGCTCATTGAATTGGCTATGCGCGGCCGGTAGACGAGGTCGTTACATGAAAGCTCGCCGCCGGATTGTCACGCCAAAACAGGCGAAAGCCCCGGTTCCTCCTAAAAGTCGCCGAGGCTTTCGGTGAGACTAGCTAGTCAGCCAGTTCCAGACCCGCTCGATAGTATCGTGCAGGCCAGTGGCTGCCAGCGTCCCGAGGGCCTGGGCGAAGATCGTTCCCGCGAACTTCTTCCAGGCCTTCTTCTTATCCTTGTCGCCCTCAGGCGGCTGCGAATTAGAAGCGGACATGTGTCATCTCACCTCCCTCCATCAGGTAGGCGGAACCCAACGCCTCAGCGCTGACGATGGCAGTTGGCCCCCGACCCCCATATATGGCGGTGGAGACCCCGGGCGAAACCCGGTTGACAGCACCGTCAGAAGGGGAGAGCTTGCGCTCTCGCGGGCCAGATTACACAAAGTTGCAAGGAGTGAGGCGTTGAATCGGCTTCGCGTGGCCGGTAAGCTGGGCCGTGACATGAAAGCTCGCCGCCGGATTGTCACGCCAAAACAGCGGAAAGCCCCGGTTCCTGGTAAAGATCCCGGGACTTTCCAGTGAGACTAGCTAGTCAGCCAGTGCCAGACCTGCTCGATAGTATCGTGCAGGCCAGTGGCTGCCAGCGTCCCGAGGGGCTTGGTTGCGATTGTGGTAACAATCGCAGTCAGGGCCTTCTTCTTATCCTTGCCACGCTCAGGCGGCTGAGAGTCAGAAGTGGAGATGTGTCATCTCACCTCCCTCCGTCAGGTAGGTGGAACTCCGCACCTGGCGGTGCGAAGAAAAACAACGGCCCCGACCCCCATATATGGCGGTGGGGACCCCGGGCGACCCCGGTTGACAGTACCGTCAAAAGGGGAGAGCTTGCGCTCTCGCGGGCCAGATTA